>CAMDQL010000113.1 GCA_945905915.1 Flavobacterium psychrophilum | reverse complement strand
ACATAGCCTGTTTCTTGATCTACTTCTCCAGTAACTGATACAATTAAATCATAATTATGTCCATGAAAGTTTGGATTATTGCATTTTCCAAAAACCTCCTGATTTTTTTCCATAGTCCAATCTTTTCGATATAATCGATGGGCAGCATTGAAATGGGCTTTTCTTGAAACAGTTACTCTCATAATTTGGGTTTAAGGTAATGGGTAAAAGGTTATGGGTTTACAATTTGTGATCTTCTAGATAGTGATAAAACTCATCAAATATAATTTTAAACCAAATAGTATAAAGCGCTGGATTTTGAATCATATCTTCTTTAATATCTTCAATTTTCATCCATTTCCAACTTTCCACTTCTTCTGGATTAATACTTGGAACTTCATTTGAATAGCCTATCATCACATGATCTAACTCATGCTCAGTTAAACCATTATCAAAAGGAGCTTTGTAAATAAAATGAAAAAGTTCTTTTAATTCGGTATTAAAACCCATTTCTTCATACAACCTGCGTTTACCTGCCTCAATGTTTGTTTCACCAGCTCGTTGATGACTACAACAGGTATTGGTCCACAATAAAGGAGAATGATATTTATGATGCGCGCGTTGTTGCAACATCACTTCATTTTTATCATTCAAAACAAAGACCGAAAACGCTCTGTGCAAAACTGCTTTTTCATGCGCTTCCATTTTGTTCATAAGCCCAATAGGTTCGTCTTTCTCGTTAACCAATATTACTTGTTCTTCTTTCATTATTTTGTATAAGCTTGTCAAAAATACGAAAAAAGATAGAATATACTACTGCTTTTGTCGATTGTAAAAAGTTTAACTTCTGTTGAATAATAGTATTTTATTTACATTAAAACCGAAAAGAAAATGTAAAACCGATAAAGTATCAGTTATTTTAACTACTTTTGTCATCTTGGTAAAGATAATAAATTCTTCTTGCAAAACTTTGACTCAAAGTAGGTTATACTTTTTTTAGCTTGTGTGTTTTTATCCTTATACATTTAAAATAATATTAATTTTAATTACGATTTACATTTAATGGCTAGACCACAAGAAACTTTTAATAAAAAGGAACAAGAGAAACTTAGAGCAAAGAAGAAGAAAGAAAAACAAGAAAAAAAGGAAGCTCGAAAAGCAAATCCTAAATTATCTGGGGAGGATATCTATGTATATGTAGATGAAAACGGTCACTTGACTAATACACCACCCGATCCTTCTAAAAAAATCATAGTTGATGTTGAAAGCATTGAAATAAACACTTCTAGAAGAACCGCTGCTGAAGAAGCACCTGTTGATCGTAGAGGAACCATTGATTTTTTCAACGAATCTAAAGGTTTTGGTTTTATTAAAGAAATTGAAACGGGTGAAAAATATTTTGTTCACATCAGTGGTTTGTTAGACGATGTAAAAGAAGGAAATTTAGTTACCTATGAATTAGAAAAAGGCGCTAAAGGAATGAATGCTGTTAGAGTTAAGAAAATATAATTTTTGATAAGTATATATACTAAATCACAGTGAAAGCTGTGATTTTTTTATTTAACCAAACTTTCTGCAATTTTCAAAGCACATTTTTCACCGTCAATTGCAGCTGAAATAATTCCTCCGGCAAAGCCTGCTCCTTCTCCACAAGGATAAAGACCTTTTATTTGTGGGTGTTCCAATGAAAAATTATCTCTTGGAATGCGAACAGGTGAAGAAGTTCTACTCTCGGGCGCATGTAAAATAGCTTCATTGGTCATGTAACCTCGCATTGCTTTTCCAAATTGCACAAACCCTTCTCGCATGATTTGGGTTAAAAAACTAGGAAACACCTGCCCCATTTCTACTGAAGTTGTTCCCGGAACATACGATGTTTTTGGAATATCCGATGAAACTTTATTTTGCGTAAAATCAACCATGCGTTGTGCAGGAACTTTTTGGGTTGAACCCGCTAAATACGATGCTTTTTGCTCGATGGCTTTTTGAAATTCCATTCCCGCTAAGGGCCCAAATTTTTCAAAAGGCTTAAAATCTTCCAATTTTAATTCCACCACAATTCCCGAATTTGCTGTGGCTTGATCACGTTTTGATGGCGACCAACCGTTTGTGACTACTTCGCCCGGAGCAGTTGCACAAGGCGCAATTACACCACCCGGACACATACAAAACGAGTACATACCGCGACCATTGACTTGTTTTACAACAGAATAGGGAGCTGGCGGTAAATAATCACCTCTAAAATCGCACGAATATTGAATTTGGTCAATTAACTCTTGTGGATGTTCTGCCCGAACACCTAATGCAAAAGGTTTCGCTTCGATTAAAATGTTCTTTTTATGCAATAATTCGAAAATATCACGAGCCGAATGTCCGGTAGCTAAAATCACTTTATTGGCAGAAATGATAGCGCCACTTTGAATAACAACACCTTGCATTTCGTTGTTTTTAACCACAAAATCGGTCACTCGGGTTTCAAACAACACTTGTCCGCCACAAAAGATGATTTTTTCTCTGATGTCTTGAATAATTTGGGGTAATTTATTGGTTCCAATGTGCGGATGTGCCTCTACCATAATTTCAGGCGTGGCACCAAAACCAACTAAAAGTGCTAAAATTCGATCTACATCACCACGTTTTTTAGAACGAGTATATAATTTTCCATCGGAATACGTTCCTGCACCACCTTCGCCAAAACAATAATTGGAATCTTCATTTACAATATGATCTACATTTATTGCTTTTAAATCTCTACGTCTACCACGTACATCTTTTCCACGTTCTAAAACGATAGGTTTTAAACCTAATTCTATTAATTGCAAAGCAGCAAATAAACCCGCAGGTCCGGCACCAATTACTATTACTTCTTGTTTGTTAGCTACATTTGGATAATCGGGTAATTCAATTTTTTGATCGGTATATGCTTCACCAACTAAAAAAACCGTTGCTTTAATATTTATTTTAATGGCTTTTTGACGCGCATCAATCGAACGCTTAAGAACTTCTACTTTTTGAATTTCTTTTAAACTTACTTGAAACAGCTTTGCTACATGC
>CAMDQL010000112.1 GCA_945905915.1 Flavobacterium psychrophilum | reverse complement strand
TGGCGCAATCAAAATTTTGCGAGAAGATGAAAACGGAGACGAATTGTTGTTGTATTTCTTAGAACGAGGTGACACCTGTGCCATGACATTAACCTGTTGCATGGGACAAGCAAAAAGTAGAATTAGAGCCATTGCCGAAACGGACGGATCCTTAATAATGATTCCAATAGAAAAAATGGAAGATTGGTTGACCAAATATAAGACGTGGCGTAACTTTGTGTTTGACAGTTATAACGTGCGATTGATGGAAATGTTAGAAGCCATTGACACACTAGCTTTCATGAAATTAGACGAGCGTTTATATAAATATTTAACCGATAAAGCGAAAGTTATTGGCAATACTGAAATACACAACACCCATCAAGAAATTGCCTACGAAATGCATACGTCTAGGGTGGTAATTTCACGCTTATTAAAAGCTTTGGAAATCGAAGGAAAGATAAAATTACATCGAAATAAAATAGAAATTTTACAATTTTAATGGAACTATTGGGCTATTTTGGAGCATTATGCATCGGATTAATTTTAGGATTAACAGGTGGTGGCGGATCAATATTAACTGTTCCCATCTTAGTTTATGTAATGCTAATCGATCCGATAATTGCTACCGCATATTCACTATTCATTGTAGGAACAACCTCTGCTTTTGGGGCATTTCAAAATTACAGAAAAGGTTTAGTTGACATCAAAAACGGCTTTCTATTTGCAATACCTTCCTTTATAGCAGTTTATATTACAAGACGATTTTTAGTTCCGTTAATTCCCGATACAATATTGGAACAACCCTTTCTGCTTACAAAAAGTACATTTTTAATGGTGTTTTTTGCAGTTATTATGGTATTAGCTGCTATTTCTATGCTGAAAAAGAAAAAAGAAGTAGTAGAAACAGCCGGAAACATCGCAATATCAACCTTACTTTTTCAAACATTCACCATCGGAATCATAATCGGATTAGTAGGTGCTGGTGGCGGTTTCTTAATTATTCCTTCGTTAGTTTTGTTTGCTAAATTACCGATGAAAAAAGCAGTAGGCACTTCGCTTTTCATCATTGCGATGAATTCGCTAATCGGGTTTTTAGGAGATGTGCAAACCATTACAATCGATTGGAAATTTTTAAGTTCCTTTACAGGAATATCGATTATCGGAATTTTTATTGGAATTTATCTTAATAAATACATAAATGAAACACAACTAAAGAAAGGATTTGCTTATTTTGTACTTTTTATGGCCACCTTTATTTTAGTTAAAGAAATCGTATTGTAACTTTTGTTACTTCAGAATCCCTGCAATACAATTATTTTTACAAAAAAATTATACAGATATGAAAATCGAACAAATTTATACCGGATGCATTGCTCACGCAGCCTATTACATTGAAAGTAATGGTGAAGCAGCTATATTTGATCCGTTACGCGAAGTACAACCTTATATCGATAGAGCTCAAAAAGATAACGCTAAAATTAAATACATTTTTGAAACACACTTTCATGCCGATTTTGTTTCAGGACATTTAGATTTGGCACAAAAAACAGGAGCCTCAATTGTGTATGGTCCAACAGCTCAACCTAATTTTGAATGCATCGTTGCAACCGATTACCAAGAGTTTAAAGTGGGAGGCGTTACTATTAAAGCCATTCATACTCCAGGCCATACGCTTGAAAGTACTTGTTACTTAGTAACCGATGAAGAAGGAAAAGACCACGGAATCATTACAGGCGACACGTTATTTATTGGCGATGTAGGCCGACCAGATTTGGCGCAAAAATTAGTAGAAGATTTAACCCAAGAAGTATTGGCCAATCATTTATTTGATTCGCTTCGCACTAAAATTATGCCGTTGAGCGATGATTTAATTGTATATCCAAATCACGGTGCCGGAAGTGCTTGTGGAAAAAACATGAGTAAAGAAACTACCGATACTTTGGGTAACCAAAAGAAAGTAAACTATGCGTTGCGTGCTGATATGACGCGTGAAGAATTCATTGCCGAATTATTAGACGGTTTAACTCCGCCACCGGCCTATTTTCCACAAAATGTGATGATGAACATTGAAGGATATGACAGCTTAGAAAACGTAATGAACAAAGGAAATATTGCTTTACTTCCAAACGAATTTGAAGCAGTGGCGAATCAGTCTGAAGCGTTGATTTTAGACGTTCGTCACGAAAGTGAATTTGTGGTAGCACACATTCCTGGATCTATTTTCATAGGTTTACACGGACAATTTGCGCCATGGGTTGGAGCATTGATTCGCGATACTAAACAACCTTTGTTATTAGTAACTCCCGAAGGTTTAGAAACCGAAACCATTACCCGTTTATCAAGAGTAGGATTTGATCATACGTTAGGCTATTTAAAAGGCGGAATTGACGCATGGAAAGCGGCTGGATATGAAACCGATGCAATTACTTCTATTTCGCCAGAAACGTTTGCTGCACAATATGAAGAGGCTATAATTGTAGATGCGAGAAAGCCAAGCGAATTTAAAGCAGAGCATGTTGAAAAGGCAATTAATATTCCATTAGATTATGTAAACGAGCAATTAGCCGAAGTACCAAAAGAAGAGACTTTCTTTTTACATTGCGCTGGCGGATACCGTTCTGTAATTATGTCTTCTATTTTAAAAGCACGAGGTTACCACAACATGATCAATGTAGAAAAAGGAATGACAGGCATACGCACTACCGCAGTGCCGCTAACCGCTTTTGTTTGCCCAAGTACGTTGAAATAATTCATCCAAATAAAATTCAAAATCCGACTTCACAAGAGCCGGATTTTTTTTGAAGCACAACAATTGTGCCTTAATTAACGAGTTGTCGTGTGTTGCGTTGTAGTCCCTTCGGGCGCTGCCAATTCACCCACGGCTATTTTTGTCGGGTTGTATTTCAACATTATAAAACCTTCTCCTTTAATTTTTAATTCATACTTAGATAAAACAAAAAAGCCTGTCTAGTTATAGACAGGCTTTTCAAAAGAAAGGCGGCGACATACTCTCCCACATAACTGCAGTACCATCTGCGCAATCGGGCTTAACTTCTCTGTTCGGAAAGGGAAGAGGTGAGCCCCGACGCAATAACCACCTTAAGTTTTAAGTCGTAAAGTCTTAGGTCATAAAGTCTAAAGGATATTCCTTTGAGACTTTTGTCTTTCGACTAAAAGACTGCAGCTTGGCTGCAAATATCTTAA
>CAMDQL010000111.1 GCA_945905915.1 Flavobacterium psychrophilum | reverse complement strand
AATAGAAAAAAATGATATTTTTGTTAAAAATTATTCAATTATGAAAAAAATTACATATTTATTGTTAATTACTTTTTCGTTGGTTAACCAAGTAAATGCACAATTCACAGTTAATAAAATTGATGGCACGCCCTTTATAAATAATGAAGTTATTCAATTTACATCATACAACAGTGCTGCTTCCGAATTAAAATTTACCGTTCACAACAACTCGACAGTTAATTTAGATTTTAGAATACGTTGTACTGGTCTTGTATGGAATAATGGATCTAATTTTCAATTGTGTTGGGGTGGAGAATGTATTCCAAGTGTAGCCTATAATGGAATCTATCCTGGATACCAAAATATTATCAATGCAGGAGCCAATACAATTGGTTTTAACGATAGTTTTAAAAATTTTAATCCTGGAGATGGTACTAATTACCCAATGGATTTATCTTTTCGAATTTTCACAAGAGATTTGAACGGAACTAATGTAGGAACTGACTTCGATTTTACCTACCGCTATATGGGACCCAATATGAGTGTAGAACAAAAAGACAAACTTAGCGCAATGGGTGTAAAAGTATTGAATAATGTAGCCAATCAATTTATTGGTTTAGAAATTACCAAACCTGTTCAATACAGCATTATTAATCTTCAAGGACAAATTATTACTACTGAAAATATAGAAGAAAATACAAATATAGATGTATCGAGTTACCAAACTGGTTTATATTTTTTGAATTTCAAAAGTAATGAAGGTATATCAGATACTGTAAAAATCTTCAAAAAATAATCTAAATGAAATATTTCTACTTATTCCTTGTTTTTTCACTTATAGGTTGTTCTAAAGAATATACAATTGAAGAATCGATTGACGGATTAATATTATCTTCTAATGCTACAACCCGAATTATCAACCAGACAACAACATTGAATTTGGTAAAAAACAATGGTGCAGATGTTACTGCTCAGGCAACATTTTATGTTAATGGGGTTGCTTTAACAGCTAACACCTTTACAAAAAGTCAAATAGGAGTATATGTTGTTGAAGCAAAATACAACGGTGTTGATTCAGAAAATACTGTAGAAATAACTTATCATGATGGTTCATTAATTGCTTTCAAGAGCAATGTAATGGTTGAAGATTATACAGGAGTTTGGTGTGGAAACTGTCCTAGAGTGGTTGAAGCTTTATCTCAGGCTAGTGTTCAATTAGGAACTAATAACAATCAATTAATTAAAGTCGCAATTCATCGTTCGAGTTCAAATCCAACCGATGCGAGTTATGATCCATATAATTTTGACGCATCTGCTTTTGAGCCAAATGGTGGTTATCCAAAAGCATTCATTAACAGAAAAACAAGATGGACCCCATTAGAATATAATAATTTAGGAATGGTAGTTTCTCAAACTCAAATCAATAAGCGATTAGGCTTAAAGTTAAAATCTGAGACATTAACTAATTCAATTAAATTAACTGTTGATGGATTATTTTCAGATAATTTCAATCAATTGAGTTTGGTGGTTTACCAATTAGAAAATGGGTTTATTTATGACCAGATAAATTATACAACTTTTTTTAATGGCGACGATATCATTCAGAATTTTGTGCATGATCACGTGTTAAGAAATATCTTAACGAATATAAATGGTGATGCAATTACCAGTTCTAGCACTGGAAATGAATTTTCTCGTGAATTTACAATTCCACTAAGTTCAATTACAAATATTCAAAAAGCTGAATTTGTAGCTTTTATAATTGACAACACCGGAAATGTATTAAATGCCAGATCCATAAAAGTGAATCAGGAACAAACCTATCAATACTTATAATAAAAAAGGGCTTACAATTGTAAGCCCTTTTTTTATTTTTTATATCTATTTACCAACTTCCGCCAGCGCCACCTCCTGAAAATCCGCCGCCGCCAAAGCCACCGCCAAATCCTCCAGAACCACCGCCAAAGCTTCCGCCACCAAATCCTCCTCCGCTTCTTCCTAAGCTACTTAAAATGATCATATCGCCTAAATCTAATCCTCCTGATCTACCTCCGTTTCCACCACTGTTTCGTTTAGAAAACACTAAAACAAGAAAAACTACAACGACAACAATTATTCCTACTGGAAAATTTGATTCTTTTTTACGAGAACCTTTGTATTTTCCTTGTAAAACTTTAAAAATAGCATCGGCTCCTTTGTCTAAACCAGAATAATAACTACCTGCTTTGAACTCGGGAATAATGATATTTCTGGTTAATTCTCCATTGATTCCAGCGGTTAAACGTTCTTCCACTCCATAACCCGGAGCAATCCATATTTTTCTATCTTTTTTTGATAATAAAATCAGGATTCCGTTATCTTCTTTTTCTTGTCCAATACCCCATTCTTGAGCCCATTTTGGCGTTAAAATTCCGATATCTTCTCCTTTTAAATCCTCAACTGAAATGACCACAATTTGTGTTGAGGTCGAATCAGAATAACGAATTAATTTACTTTCTAAATCCTTTTCTTCTGCTTGAGATAAAACATCGGCATAATCATAAACGCTCGTTTGAAAACTGGGCTTATCTGGAATTGTAAATTGTGCATTAGCATACATTCCGGAAAGGATAAATACTAAAATAAGTAACTTTTTCATATTAACCTTTCGAAATTTCGTTAGACAATTCGTTCATATCATCCGATTGATACTGAAAATACTTCTTCAATCGTTCGCCTGCTCTTAAAATACCTTCCACTAAGCCGTTCTTGAAATTAGCTTCTTTAAAGTTAGAAATTACGATATCTTTAGTACAATCCCAAAAATCAGATTCTACCACTTTATCAATTCCTTCATCGCCAATGATGGCAAACTTTTTATCGGCAACACAAACATAAAACAACACGCCATTTCGGTCTTTGGTTTCGTTCATGTGCAATTCAAAAAACACCTCCTGAGCTCTGTCAAGAGGTGCTTTTTCTGAACGTTCTTCAATGTGCACTCGAATCTCTCCCGAAGTGTTTTTTTCGGCTGAAACGATGGCTTGCACAATTTCTTGCTCGTCTTCTTTGGACAAGAAAGCTTCGGTCTTAGCCATTATTTTTTATCGTTTGAAAAATTAAATTTTACATCCACTGGCTTTTCTGCACCAGCAACTGCATCAAAATATGGTTTTTCTTTATAATTCCCCAAAAACATTGAATTTGGGAACACTAAAATATAGTTGTTATACTTTTGAACCGCTTCATTAAAACGAGTTCTTGCCGTTAAAATTTGGTTTTCAGTACTTGCTAATTCGTCTTGTAATTTCAAGAAATT
>CAMDQL010000110.1 GCA_945905915.1 Flavobacterium psychrophilum | reverse complement strand
TATTTAGTTCATCTTGCCAGTTATCTGGGTAAGAAATGGTTTCTGTTTGACAAATTTCGAAAGTCCAACGTTCTGAAATATTGAATTTTATGCAAGCTAAATCCACTCCATCTAAGGATGTGCCCGACATAACACCGATAACGTTGTAGTTTTCTGTAAACATGGGTTAAAATTACAAATTGTTATTGAAATTTTCCTAATTATTAGTTACATTTGGGGACTCAAAATACTAAATTATCAAACAATACATCTAAATTATATGGATTTTAAATTAACCGAAGAGCATTTAATGATTCAGCAAGCAGCAAGAGATTTTGCTCAAACCGAATTATTACCTGGAGTTATTGAGAGAGACGAACATTCAAAATTTCCTACCGAGCAAGTAAAAATGATGGGCGAACTTGGATTTATGGGAATGATGGTAGATCCACAGTATGGAGGCGCTGGATTAGACAGTTTGTCGTATGTGTTAGCCATAGAAGAAATTGCAAAAGTAGATGCTTCTGCTGCCGTAATCATGTCGGTAAACAACTCGTTAGTGTGTGCCGGATTAGAAAAATATGGTTCAGAAGAACAAAAAATAAAATATTTAACCCCGTTAGCTAAAGGAGAAGTCATTGGTGCTTTTTGTTTGTCTGAACCCGAAGCAGGATCTGATGCAACTTCGCAAAGAACAACAGCTATTGACATGGGCGACCACTATTTAGTAAACGGAACCAAAAACTGGATTACTAACGGAGGAACGGCTTCAACCTATTTAGTAATGGCACAAACCGATGCCGCAAAAGGACACAAAGGAATTAATGTGTTGATTATTGAAAAAGGATTGCCTGGATTTGAAATAGGTCCAAAAGAAAAGAAAATGGGAATTCGCGGATCGGATACGCATACCTTATTATTCAATGATGTAAAAGTACCGAAAGAAAATAGAATTGGCGCTGACGGATTTGGTTTTGCTTTTGCGATGTCAACCTTAAACGGAGGACGAATTGGTATTGCTTCTCAAGCGTTAGGAATTGCACAAGGCGCTTATGAATTAGCATTGAAATATTCGCAAGAACGTGTGGCGTTTGGAAAACCTATTTTCAACCACCAAGCCATTGCGTTTAAATTAGCCGACATGCATGTAAAAATTACCTGTGCGCGTTTGTTAATTCACAAAGCCGCTACCGAAAAAGATAATGGTGAAGATATTGCGCATTCGGGTGCGATGGCAAAATTGTATGCTTCTGAAATTGCTTTAGAAGTGGCGAATGAAGCGGTACAAATTCACGGTGGAAACGGTTATGTGAGCGAATACCACGTTGAGCGAATGATGCGCGATTCTAAAATTACGCAGATTTATGAAGGAACTTCTGAAATTCAACGCATTGTCATTTCAAGAGGTTTAGTGAAATAATAAACTCGATAAATTATACATCAAATCCGGTTCTTTTGAGCCGGATTTTTTTTGTGCTTTTTATGCGCAACGAGTTTCTGTTTAGCAGAAAATACTACTCATAAATTAAAATTTTTTACTTATGTTTTACTATTTTAAAAATATGTAGTATATTTGAAAATACGTCACAATGTAGCGCATATAAACAAGTTACCAGCAAGCATTAAATAAACCTTAAGTAAAATGGAAATTATCAATTCATTCTTCACCAATATAAAAGACAAATTCACTAATCCATTTTTTGGAACACTTATTCTGGTTTTAATTATAAATCATTGGGAATTATGGTATACCATTTTTAATTTTGATTCTAACTGCGCATTAGAAGACAAAGTGACATTTATTAGAGGCTATACAGAAATAAATTTATCTTTTTTAAAATTTACATGGGATATAGTTCAAGCTGCATTTTATATGCTTCTGGGCTATATGATAATCGTAGCAACCAGAAGCTTAGTAATTTGGGTAGAATTTTCATTAATGCCTTTCATAACTGGAAAAATTGTAAGCAAAAATGTGGTTAGAAAAAGTGAGTATGATGAAGTAGTCAAAGAAAGAGAGCAATATTTTGACCAATATGAAGAACAAAGAAAAAATGTTAGGAATTTCTCGAAAACAATAGATGAACAAACACAACAAATAAAACAGAAAGATGAAGACCTTTTGAATCAAAGTGTTACAATTAGCACTACGGTTAGGGAATTGGATTTAACCAAAAATAATTTGAAAAAAGCGAGAGAGGAAAATAAAGACCAATCGGCAAAAATTACCGAATTAGATAATTCACTTACAGAGTTGCAAAAATTTAATGATATAAATAGAAAAGAAGTTGAAGGCTTTTGGGGATTATATTCAAAACCTGAAAATGAGCCATTTTATTCATACGATAAATTCCCACCAGAAATCATTAACAAAGTAGAAGAGTTAAAGAGAGAAAAAGTATGGCAAATATTTCTATCAGTTGGCACTTTATACGAGTTTGGTGGAATAATTGGTGGAGAAGAAGTAACCAAGATGATTAATAAAGGACTTGTTTTTGAAAGAGGAGTTCGCGAAGATTTAACACCTATTGGAAAAATCATTTGGCATTATCGAAAATTTTTTATTGATGACCCTATATAATAACAATGCCAGCTGGTAACAGTGGTTTAAAGAAATGGCAAGATACACAGGATTTATCAGAATTGGTAATTATTGAAACAATAATTTATTTATATTTGTTTATCAAATCACAAAAAAGAAAAATATGAAAAAACTAATTTTAGGCTTATTATTATCTTATAGTCTATTTACTTACTCTCAAGATTATAAATTTGGAGCTGGTTATGCAAATGGAATGTTCTTTAAAGTAAATGGTACTTTAAAAATAACTGACACAAAAGTAGTGTTTGAAACCTATGAAAATGATAAAAAAACAGTATTTGAATATGAAGTTATAAAAAATGTTAATGGTATACTCTATTTTACTGATGGTGTTATGAAACATTTTTTTACATTTATAAATGAAAAAGGGACAAAAAAAGGTTTTGATTATGATACTTTAGTAATGTTTAATTATGATAAATCACAATCAAATATTCCTGTTACCTATTATTGTAAACTTGAATAAAGAATAATATTTTATCAAATTTAATAGATCGATACACAAAGTCTCCGACTGAGTTATACAAAAAAAAGCTACAATTGTAGCTTTTTTATTTTAAAGTCCTATTAGGAAGATACACAAAACAAAAAAGCCTGTCTAGTTAGACAGGCTTTTCTAAAAAGAGGCGGCGAACCGAGCTTGCGAACACGGCGTACCTATAAAAAAAATAACCCCAGCTTAAAAAGCTGGGGTTACTAAAGAAAGGCGGCGACATACTCTCCCACATAACTGCAGTACCATCTGCGCAATCGGGCTTAACTTATCTGTTCGGAAAGGGAAGAGGTGAGCCCCGACGCAATAACCACCTTAAGTTTTAAGTCGTAAAGTCTTAGGTCATAAAGTCTAAAGGATATTCCTTTGAGACTTTTGTCTTTCGACTAAAAGACTGCAGCTTGGCTGCAAATATCTTAA
>CAMDQL010000109.1 GCA_945905915.1 Flavobacterium psychrophilum | reverse complement strand
AAAAAAATTTTTTTTACAAATTTTTAAAAACGTGTTGCATATTAATACATAATTATTATCTTGCGACTCTAAATTTATTACCTACTAAGTATGAAAATTAAGAAAACTATGGCTTTAAAATTGTTAGTTGTAATGGCGCTAACAATAGGTTTTACCAGCTGCAGCAAGAAAGGAAGCACTAAAGGCGGATCTTCTGCAACAGGATGGAAAATCAACGACAAAAAAGGCGGTTTCCAGTTTAATGACAAGTTTAAAAAACAAGAAACTCCTCCGGGTATGTTACCTGTTGAGGGTGGAACATTTACTATGGGTAAAGTTCAAGATGATGTGATGCATGATTGGAACAATTCCCCAAATCAGCAACATGTTCAGTCTTTTTTCATGGATGAAACGGAAGTTACCAATAAAATGTATGCTGAATATTTATATTGGGTAAAAGCAGTTTTTCCTCCAACAGAAGAAAATTACAAAAATATTTATAACGGAGCTATTCCAGATACATTGGTTTGGAGAAATCGCTTAGGTTATAATGAAACCATGACCAATAACTACCTTAGACATCCTGCTTATGCAAACTACCCAGTAGTTGGTGTAAATTGGATTCAAGCAACAGAATTTTGTAAATGGAGAACCAACCGTGTTAATGAAAATATCTTAGAACAAGCTAAATATCTTAAAAAAGATAACAAAGTAAGCTTAGGTGTTGATGTTAAGGGAGAAGCCTCTTTTGACACAGAAGCTTATATCAACTCTCCTTCTAAATCTTTAGGTGGAAATGAAGAATTAGTTCTAAAGAAAGGTGCAAACGGAAAAAAACAAGTTGGTGATGATGCCAAAAATGTATATGCTCAAAGAAGTTCTGGATTAATTTTACCAGAATATAGACTTCCTACTGAATCAGAATGGGAATATGCTGCAGTAGCACTTGTAGGAAATAGAGAATACAATATTTACAAAGGACAAAAAAAATACCCTTGGAATGGTCAATATACTCGTTCTTCAAAAAGACAGTCTAAAGGAGACCAATTAGCAAACTTCAAGCAAGGTAAAGGAGATTACGGTGGAATTGCTGGATGGTCTGATGACGGTGCTGATATTACAAACGAAGTAAAACGCTATGCGCCAAACGATTTTGGTTTATATGATATGGCTGGAAACGTTGCAGAATGGGTACAAGACGTTTATAGACCAATGGTTGATGACGAAGCAAATGATTTCAACTATTTTAGAGGTAACGTTTACACTAAAAATAAATTGGATGGTGAAGGAAATGCTGAACTAGTTACTTCCGATAACATCAAGTATGATACATTAAGCAACGGTAGAATTATGGCTAGAAATTTTCCTGGTCAAATAGCTCAAGTACCAGTTGATGATAATGAAACCTACTTAAGAACGCAGTTCTCAACTTCTGACAACAAAAATTATAGAGATGGTGATAGACAATCAACCCGTTTCTTCAAATTTGGAGGTTCTGATGAAGAAAATGCTGAAGGCGCTTCAGAAAAATTCAGAATGTATGAATCACCAAAACATAAAATTTCTACTGTAGTTGATTCAGCAAGCAATGGAAAAAAAATGATTAAACAATATGACAAATCTGACAAAAGAACTACTTTAGTCAATGATGATGTTAGAGTTTACAAAGGCGGATCTTGGAGAGACAGAGCTTATTGGTTAGATCCTGCATCAAGAAGATATTTCCCTCAAGATATGGCAACTGATTTCATTGGATTCAGATGTGCAATGTCAAAAGTTGGACCAAAATCCAACAAAAAGACTCCTAGAGGAAATCCAAAACAATAAATTTTTCTAAATACTTATAAAAGCCCTTTTAATTAAAAGGGCTTTTTTTTATCTTCGTTTCTCAATAAATCATTTTCCAATGACAATAGATAAAATTCATTCCTTATTTTTAGAATGTAATTCTGTAGCTACTGATACCCGAAAAATTGAAAAAGACAGTTTTTTTGTTGCTTTAAAAGGAGACCATTTTGATGCCAATACTTTTACCAAAGAAGCATTAGAAAAAGGAGCTAAATATGTAGTAATTGATAATGCAAACTATTACTTGGACCACCGAACAATATTAGTTGAAAATACATTAGAAACACTCCAACAACTAGCCAAATACCATAGAAATTATCTAGGAATTCCAATAATAGCTTTAACGGGAAGTAATGGGAAGACGACAACCAAAGAATTAATCCATGTGGTTTTATCAAAGAAATACAAAACATTAGCCACTATTGGGAATTTGAATAATCATATTGGTGTTCCATTAACGTTATTACGTTTCACAAAAGAAACCGAAATAGGTATTGTAGAAATGGGAGCTAATCATCAACAAGAAATTGCCTTCCTTTGCTCTATTGCAGAGCCAGACTTTGGTTATATTACTAATTTTGGCAAAGCGCATTTAGAAGGTTTTGGAGGAGTCGAAGGAGTGATTAAAGGTAAAAGTGAATTGTATGATTTTCTTTCTCAGACTGACAAAACTGTTTTTGTCAATCTTGATGATGCATTACAAAATCAAAAAACCACTTCAACAAATCGCTACACCTTTTCTACATTCACAAATAGTAGCAATGTCAAAATTGACCATATTGAGGCAAATCCTATGGTTGCAATAGAATTTAATGGGATAACTGTTCAATCACAACTTATTGGCGAATATAATGCCACTAATATTATTGCAGCAGTTACAATTGGAAAGTATTTTAAAGTAGACGATGAAGCTATAAAAACGGCAATTGAAAATTATATTCCAGAAAACAATCGTTCGCAACTCATTCAAAAGAATGGAAACGAAATAATTTTAGATGCTTATAATGCAAATCCTAGTAGCATGAGTGCTGCTATAGCTAATTTTATTGAACTAAATCATTCGCATAAAATTGCAATTTTAGGAGATATGTTTGAATTAGGAACTGAAAGCCCTGAAGAACATTCTAAAATAATTGAATTACTTGCTAGCCAGTCACAAATTACGAGCTATTTTGTGGGTAATGATTTTTACAACAATCAAATCAGCCAGCCTCATTTGAAATTTTTTAAAACCTTTGAAGATTTTTCGGGCTTTTTAAAATCAAATATTCCCTCAAAAAGTTTGATTTTGATTAAAGGTTCGCGCGGAATGGCATTAGAAAAAACATTAGATATACTATAAAAAAGCACTTCATTTGAATTGCTTTTTTGTGGGCGATTACCTATTCAGTTTTTCGGAAAGGGGTTCGAACCCCCGAACCTCCCGATGAAATCGGGATGCTCTGAACCAGCTGATCTAATCTTTATTACTTATTAATTGTTGAATTTTGCTTCGGCTTTTCCAAGATTTAATTTGTTTTTCTCTTGCCAAAGCTTCAGATTTTGTGGCAAAAGATTCTGAATACATCATTTCCCAATCATTTATGTGACCAGTAAAACCTTTGCTTTTTTGATTGTGACGATTTATTCTTTCTTCTAAGTTAGAAGTAAAACCTATGTAAAATTTGTCTTTAGTAAGACTGTAGAGAATGTAAACGAAAAATGGCATATAATAAAATGTTGGCGTATAAAAAAAGTCCTTATTTCTAAGGACTTTGTGGGCAATGAGGGGTTCGAACCCCCGACTCTCCCGATGAAATCGGGATGCTCTGAACCAGCTGAGCTAATCTTTATTACTTATTAATTGTTGAATTTTGCTTCGGCTTTTCCAAGATTTAATTTGTTTTTCTCTTGCCAAAGCTTCAGATTTTGTGGCAAAAGATTCTGAATACATCATTTCCCAATCATTTAT
>CAMDQL010000108.1 GCA_945905915.1 Flavobacterium psychrophilum | reverse complement strand
GCATTTACATTTTCTGGAAGTTGTTTCGCAAAATGTAAAATTAAGTTATTTTCTTTTTTGGTGTCGATAATATCAATCGTTTCATTTGCCGAAACTAATATTCCTTTATCTCCTACTTGTCCTCCACCTTCTGGATAAAAAGGCGTATTATCTAAAACGATTTGGTATAAAATTCCGTCTTTTTTAGAATCTACTTTACGAATACGGGTAATTTTTGCCTCATTTTCCGTTTGATCATAGCCTACGAATGTTTCCACATTTCCAGGAATTAAAACCGACCAATCTTCAGTAGAAACTTCAGAAGCGGCACGCGAACGTGCTTTTTGTTTTTGTAATTCCGTTTCAAAACCAGCTTCATCTAAACTAAATCCTCTTTCTCTAAGAATTAAGGCTGTTAAATCGATTGGAAATCCGAATGTATCATATAATTCGAACGCTTTTTCTCCAGAAACTTCTTTTCCTGAAGTATTTACCATTACGTTTTCTAATAATTGAATTCCTTGTTCCAAAGTTCTTAAAAAAGAAGCTTCTTCTTCACGAATTACATTAGTAACCAATTGTTGTTGCGATTTGATTTCTGGGAAAAATTCGCCCATTTGATTGGCTAATACATCAACTAACTTATTGATAAAAGGTTCTTTTGTGTCTAAAAACGTAAATCCGTATCGAATCGCACGACGTAAAATTCTACGAATTACATAACCGGCACCTGTATTTGAAGGTAATTGTCCATCCGCAATAGCGAAAGCCACCGCACGAACGTGGTCTACTACCACACGAATAGCAATGTTGGTTTTGTTTTGTTCTTCTGTTATGTTTTTTACTTCGTTTGAAGTATATTTTAATCCTGTTATTTCTTCGACTTTCGCGATAAGCGGTGTAAACACATCGGTATCATAGTTAGACGTTACATTTTGCATCGCCATACACAAACGTTCAAATCCCATTCCAGTATCTACGTGTTGTGCAGGTAATTTTTCTAAAGAACTATCGGCTTTACGGTTAAATTCCATAAAAACGTTATTCCAAATTTCCACTACTTGTGGATGGTCGGCGTTGACTAAACTTCTTCCAGACACTTCATTTCTTTCAGCATCAGAACGCAAATCGATGTGGATTTCTGAACACGGACCACACGGACCTTGGTCGCCCATTTCCCAAAAGTTGTCTTTTTTATTTCCTAAAATGATTCGGTCTTCGGGTACAAATTGTTTCCAAATGTCCCAAGCGTCTTGATCAAAAGGCACATTATCTTCCTTACTTCCTTCAAAAACTGAAACATATAAACGGTCTTTATCTAATTTTAAAACTTCCGTAAGAAATTCCCAAGCCCAAGGCAATGCTTCTTTTTTGAAATAATCGCCAAAAGACCAATTCCCAAGCATTTCGAACATAGTGTGATGATACGTATCAAAACCTACATCTTCTAAATCGTTATGCTTTCCCGAAACACGCAAACATTTTTGAGTATCCGTAATTCGATTACTTTTTGGCGTACCATTTCCTAAGAAAAACTCTTTAAACTGTGCCATTCCCGAGTTATTAAACATCAGTGTTGGGTCGTCTTTTAATACAATTGGAGCTGAAGGAACAATGGTGTGTCCTTTGCTTTCAAAAAATTGTAAATAGGCTTTTCTTATGTCTTGTGATTTCATCATCAATGATTTTGTTCAAATGTATGCTTCAATATTGGTTTTAAAACAAAATAAAATTAGGAATAATTCACTACTAAATAAATAAAAATAGCTTTAGAATGAAACATTTCTTAAATTTGTTCGTATAACTTATGTTAACCAATAAATTTGGCACAAAAATAGTATATTTTCATTTATGTCGAAGGTAAAATATTATTACGATTCAGAAAATTTAGCATATAAGCGAATTCAAACCCGAAAAAGAAAGAAATTTGCCTACGTAATGCTCTTTTTGTTGTCATCGGCATTGTTTGGTTTTTTGATTTTTTTAATCTTAATTAATACAAGCTATTTTGAAACACCAAAAGATAAAATTTTGGCACGCGAAATTGAAGTAATGGCATTAAATTATAAAGTTTTAAATAAGAAACTTGATTTAATGAATGAAGTATTAACGACTATTGAAAATAGGGACAACAATATTTACCGCATTTATTTTAATACCTCACCAATTTCTGAAGAAGAACGAAAAGCAGGTTTTGGTGGTGTAAATAGGTATAAAGATTTACAAGGATTTAATAATTCTGAATTAATTGAAAATACCACAAAACGAGTTGATGTTTTAACTAAAGAATTGGTAATTCAGTCAAAATCGTTAGATGAAATTGTAGCTTTGGCCAAACAAAAAGAAAAATTATTAGCCGCTATTCCGGCCATTCAGCCGGTAAAAAATGAAGATTTGAAGCACATGGCATCAGGATTTGGTTATCGAAGCGATCCATTTACAAAAATAAGAAAATTCCATTATGGTATGGATTTTACGGCTCGAACAGGAACGCCTATTTATGCTACCGGAGATGGAGTGGTTGTTAAAGCAGATAATTCACTATCGGGGTATGGAAATCATATTGAAATCAATCACGGATATGGCTACCTCACGTTGTATGCCCATTTAAGCAAATACAAATGCCGACCTGGTCAGCGTGTAAAGCGAGGAGATATTATTGGTTATGTAGGAAGTACCGGACGTAGTGAAGCGCCGCATTTACATTATGAAGTAATGAAAAATAAGAAAAAAATAAATCCGATTAATTTCTATTATGGAAGTATTTCGGCTAAAGAATATATTGAAATTTCTAAATTAGCAAATCAAGAAAACCAATCATTGGATTAGAGATGGGAGTTAGAAGCTGGAAGTTGGGAGTAATTTTAATTTTCTAAATTTCTTTAATCTATTGTTACAAAAATTAAAAATTGAACTAAAAATGCATATAGAACTAGCGCCCGATAAACGATATTACAGCATTGGTGAAATTGCCAAAGCTTTTGATGTGAACGCCTCCTTAATTCGTTTTTGGGATAAAGAATTTGACATTCTAAAACCAAAGAAAAACGCAAAAGGGAATCGAATGTTCACACCAGAAGATGTAAAAAATCTACAGTTGATTTATCATTTGGTTAAAGAACGCGGATTTACTTTGGACGGAGCCAAAACCCATTTGAAAGAAAATCAGAAAAAAACATTAGATAAATTTGAAATTATTAATAAATTGGAAACCATAAAAGCCCAATTGAATACCCTTAAAAATCAATTATAATTAACTTTAAAATAAAAAAAAGATGAGAAAATTTTTGCCTTGGATTGTAGTAGGAGGAATACTATTAATAGCAGTATTTTGGTTTGTAAGCATTAAAAATGGTGCTGTTAAAACTAATCAAGAAGTAAATAAAGAATGGGGAAATGTAGAAACTTCTTACCAAAGAAGAAATGACTTAATTGGAAATTTAGTTGAAACCGTAAAAGGTGCCGCTGATTTTGAAAAATCAACATTAGAAGCCGTTACAAGCGCTCGAGCAAGTGCTAGTCAGGTAAAAATTGATCCTACTAATATTACACCGGAGCAATTGGCGCAATTTAATCAGGCACAAAGTGGTGTGTCTTCTTCGTTATCAAGATTGTTAGTAACAGTTGAAAATTATCCAGATTTGAAAGCGAATCAGAATTTCTTGAAATTACAAGACGAATTAGCAAGTACTGAAAACCAAATTTTAACGGCAAGAACTCGTTTTAATGAAGCGGTTCAAAAGTATAACAACTATATTTTAGTGTTCCCAAATTCAATGTTTTTGGGGAATTATAAAGAAAAACC
>CAMDQL010000107.1 GCA_945905915.1 Flavobacterium psychrophilum | reverse complement strand
TGCGAAGTAAAACGCTCTGAGTTTTAATAATTTTTTATTTAAACAGAATAATTTACCTTCGTAAAAAATACAACAATACAATGTCATCAAAAAAAAGGAATTCCTTTCAAACCATACTATATAAGAATTTTAGACGGTTAGAGGGGTTTATTTTTTTATTAAAAGCAATGTTAACACCTAGACAATTTATTTATCTGTCTTGCGTTTTAGTAGGAATTTCCTCTGCACTTGCCGTGATTGTATTAAAAACATTTGCGCATTGGGTTTTTAAATCGTCTCAAAATCTAGATGAAGTTTTTCATCTTCCTTTTAGCAACAGCACTTTACCTATTATTGGAATTATCATCACTGTAATCATAATCAAAAAAGTTCTTGATGGGTACATTGAAAAAGGTACGTCTCAAATCATGTATGCTGTAGCAAAGAAACGTGGTATTATGCCTCGAAAACAAATGTTTGCACAAATAATTACAAGTTCGTTTACTGTAGGCATGGGTGGAAGTGCCGGATTAGAATCACCTATTACCATTACAGGAGCGGCATTTGGTAGTAATTATGCACAAAATTACAGACTTAGTTATAAAGACCGAACATTATTATTAGCATGTGGTGTTGCAGCAGGAATAAGTGCGGCTTTTAACGCTCCAATTGCCGGCGTATTATTTGCAATAGAAGTTGTTTTAACCGAAATTAGTATTACTGCATTCATTCCAATTATGATTAGTGCTGCCACTGGAGCATTAGTTTCAACAATAATGCTAAATGAAGATGTTTTATTTTCCTTTAAAAAAGTACAATTTTTTGATTTTCATAATTTACCGTATTATGTTGTGCTAGGAATTTTAAGCGGTTTTGTTTCCATTAATTATGCACGAACATTCAGGAAAATTGAACATTTTTTTTCCAAATTAAAATTCAATTACATTAACAAAGCATTGTTTGGTGCTGGAATTCTTGGAATATTAATCTTCTTTTTTCCATCCTTATTTGGCGAAGGTTATGAAAGTATTAAACTATTAGCAGATAATAATCCTGAAAAATTAGTTCAAAATACTGTTTTTGAAACTTTTAAAGATACTCGCTGGGTATTATTGCTATTTGTAGCTGCAACAATGCTCATAAAAGTATATGCAACTAGCTTTACACTTGGGGCTGGAGGTAATGGCGGAAATTTTGCACCTTCTTTATTTGTAGGATCTTATCTAGGGTTTTGTGTCGCCTATTTGGTTAATCTTCTTGGTATAACTAAACTTCCTGTTGGAAATTTTACGCTTGTAGGAATGGCAGGAATTTTAAGTGGATTGTTTCATGCGCCATTGACAGCTATTTTCCTTATTGCAGAGATTACAGGAGGTTATAACTTAATGGTTCCGTTAATGGTAGTTTCTTCTGTAAGTTTTGCTATTTCTAAACGTTTTGAACCTTATTCGTTTGATATTAAGAATTTAGCCGATAAAGGAGAAGTTTTTACCGATAATAGAGATACCAATATTCTCAATTCTATTGATGTTTCAAAATTAATTCAAACCGATTATAAATCAATTTCGTTAGATAGTAGTTTAGAAGTTTTAGTGCAAAAAATTCAAGAATCAGACGATTATGTATTTCCGGTTTTAGACAATGACAATCATTTAATCGGATTAATTGTATTGGATGATATTCGCCCAATTGTATTTTCAGCATTTAAAGTGAAATACACCGCTGTCGAGGAAATCATGCAACCTCCTAAAGAGATCATTTTCTACGATGAAACATTAGAAACCATAATGGATAAATTTGACACTTCTGATTGTAAAGTACTCCCCGTATTAAAAGATGGAATCTTTCTTGGATTTATCCACAAACATCTCGTATTAGAAAAATACAGACACCGCTTGAAATCAATGATTATTGACTAAATCAACTAAAAGAACCGATTAAGTTCAATTATAAGGTAAATTCCAATAACTAAAATTCCAAATTCCAACATCTAAACATCCAAAATGAATTGTCAAAAATTTAAATATCGGATAAAATATTTTTTTATTCTATCCGATATTAATACCTTTGTGGTTGAAATAAAGAAACCATGTGGAATATTGACCTATCTTACCGAGAAGAATTTCAATCAACATTCGAAAGATTGTATGACAAACTCGCCGTGCTCAATCAAAACAGACCACTTCCCTATTCAGCTATTTCAAAAATTAAAGAATCACTTTCTATAGAATGGACTTATAATTCTAATAGTATTGAAGGCAACACGCTTTCACTTCGAGAAACACAAATGGTGCTTCAAGATGGTATCACTGTGAAAGGAAAATCATTAAGAGAGCATTTTGAAGCAAAAAATCATGAGCACGCCATTAATTATTTGTATCAAATCATAAATGATGATTATATCCTTAGAAGTATTGATATTTTGTCGCTTCATGGTTTGGTATTAAGAACAATTGAAGATGATTATGCGGGAAGAATTAGAAACGCTGGCGTAAGAATTACTGGTGCAAATTTTGTCCCTCCAAACGCTAACAAAGTTTCTGATTTACTAGACGAATTGATTCAGTTTATAAACGAAAACCCCTTACAATTGAATGATATTGAATTGGCTACTATATTTCATCATAAATTAGTTTGGATTCATCCTTTTTTTGATGGAAACGGAAGAACCGTTCGTTTAGCTATGAATTTATTACTCATGCGAAAAGGATTTCCACCAGCCATCATATTAAAAAATGATAGAAAAAAATATTACGACGCTTTAAACCAAGCCAATAATGGTAATTATCAAAAGTTAACGTTATTAATGTGCCAAGCTTTAGAGCGTTCTGTTAATATATATTTAACTTCTATTCCAAGTGATGATGATGAAGATTATCAATCGATTACAACCATTGTTAGTGAGCCTAATACACCCTACAGTCAAGAATATGTTAGTTTATTAGCAAGGCAAGGCAAAATTGATGCTTACAAAGAAGGTAGAAATTGGGTCACTACAAAAAAAGCCATCAACGATTACATCAATAATAGACAAAGAAAGCGTTTACTTTAATGCTTTCTTTTTTTATTTTTCTTCGCATTTGTTTACTATAAAAAATCGTTTTGAAATCAGTATCTTTGCGTTTTGCCATAAATTATGCAACACACAACTGAAGAAACTATCGAAATTATTGGAGCTAGAGTCCATAATCTTAAAAATATTGATGTATCGATTCCGCGTGAAAAACTAGTGGTGATTACAGGACTTTCGGGCTCTGGTAAATCGTCATTGGCTTTTGATACCATTTATGCAGAAGGACAGCGCAGATATATCGAAACTTTTTCGGCTTATGCTCGTCAATTTTTGGGTGGATTAGAGCGTCCTGATGTGGATAAAATCGACGGACTTTCTCCAGTAATTGCCATTGAACAAAAAACCACTAATAAATCGCCACGTTCAACTGTTGGTACAATTACAGAAATATACGATTTTTTGCGTTTATTGTATGCAAGAGGTGCCGATGCATTTAGTTATAATACAGGCGAAAAAATGATTTCTTATTCGGATGACCAAATTAAGTCGCTTATTTTAGAGGATTTTAAAGGAAAACGAATTTCTATTTTAGCACCTGTTGTTCGTTCTCGTAAAGGACATTATCGCGAATTATTTGAGCAAATTGCTAAACAAGGCTTTTTAAAAGTTCGGGTGAATGGTCAAATTCGGGATTTAGAATTTGGCATGAAAGTAGATCGTTATAAAACACATGATATTGAAATTGTTATTGATCGAATGGCTATTGATACAGAAGAAGATACTGATAAACGTTTATCGGAAAGTATTAAAACCGCTATGTATCATGGCGAGGATGTAATAATGGTAATAGAACAAGAGAGTCAAGAAGTGCGCTTTTACAGTCGTAATTTGATGTGTCCGTCTTCTGGAATTTCGTATCCAAATCCTGAACCCAATAATTTTTC
>CAMDQL010000106.1 GCA_945905915.1 Flavobacterium psychrophilum | reverse complement strand
GCAGTTTTTTCGATGTTTTCAGCGTTTTCAGATAATTTGGTTTTCATGCCCATTTTGTGGAAGAACTCCACTGTTTTTTCAATGGCTTTCTCTGCAATTTCTTCGGTTGAATTTCCTTGAATGTTCCAAACGCGCTGGCCATATTGCGCTAATTTTTCTTTTTTAGTTTCAAACATCACACGATATAAATTTGGACCAATTATAGCCAATGTTCTCGCGTGATCAATTTCGTATAAAGCCGTTAATTCATGACCAATCATGTGGGTTGCCCAATCGGAAGGAACCCCTTTTTGAATTAAACCATTCAAAGCCATAGTAGCACACCAAACAAAGTTAGAAGCTAATTTATAATCACTCGGATTTTCAACAACATCAGGGCCAATTTCAATTAGGGTTTGTAAAATACTTTCTGAAATACGGTCTTGTAATAAAGCATCGTGAGGATAGGTAATGTATTGTTCTAAAACGTGTGTAAATGCATCGACCACCCCGTTTTGTAATTGTCTTTTAGGTAACGAAGTAATAACAGTTGGATCTACAATAGAGAAAACTGGAAATAGAGCACTTCCGCCTAATGTTAATTTTTCTTGAGTTGCTTCAATGGTTACCACAGCGCCCGAATTCATCTCGGATCCTGTTGCCGGTAAGGTTAAAATCGTTCCAAATGGAATTACTTTTGAAACGTCTTTAAATAAAAGTCTTTTTTTAAGAATTTCGGATGCGTCGCCTTCAAAATGTACTGCTGCCGAAATAAATTTTACGCCATCAATTACGCTTCCGCCACCAACAGCTAGAATAAATCCGATTTTTTCAGAACGAATGATTTCAACCGCTTTCATCAACGTTTCAAAACGCGGATTCGGTTCGATGCCGCCAAATTCTATAACTTCATTTGCAATAAATTGGGAATTTAAAGCCGCTTTTACTTGGTCGTAAACACCATTTTTAAAGATGCTTCCACCGCCATAAGCTAAAAGAATTTTTGTATTAGAAGGAACTAAGTCTGTTAATTTAGCGATTTGCCCTTTGCCAAAGACATAGTTTACAGGATTATATAGTTCAAAGTTTGTCATTGTAATTTATTTTATTAAACAAATCTACAAAAGATAATTAATTGAAAACAGTTAAAACATCATTTAAAGATAAATGATATATATTATTTTATATAAAAATAATATATTTGATATATTATTGAAAATTTATTAATCAACAATTTAAATATGAAAAGGTTATTTATTTTATGTCTATTAGTAACTAATGTATTGATAAGTCAAGAAAATCACAACTCAAAATCATTATTAATTAAATTTAATTCCGATTTATGGGATGTTTCCAAATTAAATTTAAATGAAAATACTTTTTCAATTTTAAATATAGATTTATGGTTAAAAGAAAATAATATAAAAAAAATCACCCCCATAGGGCAAGCAAAAATCACTTATACTTTCCAGATAGATTTTAAAGAACCATTAGATATTACAAAAAGCATAAGCATTTTGAAAACTAATCCTGAAATAAAGCACATAGAACCAGATTATATTTCAGAAGGTGGAGGTAAAAAATATGATGCTTTACAAACGCCAAATGATGCTTTATATAACAGACAATGGGGCGTCTTTAATAATGGGACTTTTAATGTTTCAGGAATGCCGTTTACTTCAGAAAATGATGCAGATGCGGATATAGATTTAGCATGGGATTTTGAAACAGGGGATCCTAATATGTTGATTGCAGTTCCAGATACTGGGTTTAGGCTAACTCATCCTGAATTAGCGGGTAGAATATGGACAAATTCTAATGAAATTGCAAACGATGGAATCGATAATGATAACAATGGATTGATTGATGATGTAAATGGTTGGGATTTTGTAAATAATGACAATAATGCTACTGATGATCATGGCCATGGCACCAATTGTTCGGGGATATTACTGTCAAAAGGAAGTAACAGTATTGGTTATGCAGGTGTTAATTGGAACTCAAAACTACTCCCTTTAAAAGTGTTAGATTCAAACAATAGCGGACAATATTCTTGGATGGTAAATTCTATATATTATGCAGTTGATAGAGGAGTAAAAATCATTAGTATGTCCATAGGTGGCACTGGAAATAGTACAATATTGCAGGATGCAATTCAATATGCAATAACAAATAATGTGGTCTTTGTAACATGCATGATGAATTTTAATAACAACACAACGTATTACCCAGCAGGTTATGCAAGCACTATGGATATTATAGCCGTAGGTTCAACAGATTCAGATGACGATCGTACTGCTCCGTTTTTTTGGAGTACTACTTCAGGAAGTAATTATGGAAACCACATTACAGTAGTTGCACCAGGGAATTATGTATATGGCTTAAGTTATTCTTTAGACACAAATTACAATAGTTATTGGGGTGGAACATCTCAGGCCACTCCATTAGTTGCTGGAATAGCATCGCTTTTACTTTCAAGAAATCCAAATTTAACTCCACTTCAGATAAAAAATCTTTTAAAATCCACAGCTCAGGATCAAGTAGGATTGCCTAGCGAAGATTTGCCAGGATTTGACCCATACATGGGATGGGGAAGAGTTAATGCTTTCAATGCGTTTCAAACATTGTCAAATGAAAACTTTACACTAAGTAACCAAGAGTTTAGTTATATAAATCCTGTAAAAAATAAAAAATTCCAACTGTTTTCAAAAAAGATGTACAGAAACATAAATATTTATATTTATTCACTAGATGGAAAGCTTATTCAATCTGATAAACTTGATATTTATGAAGGAAAAAACGATATTACCTTTAATCATCCTAAAGGAAGTTATATTTTAATTCTTGACACGGAATCGTATCAAAAAAGTATAAAAATTGTGGTAAATTAAATGCTATTAAGCTGAAAATTGAAAATAGTCTTTCAAATCGTTTTTAACAGCTTTTCACGTAAAGCAATTAGCGCCTCATTAGAATAAATATCAGTGTCTAATAATTCAATTAAATCTGCAATTTCAGGATTTTTTCAACCAGATTCTTTGTCCAAAACGAGTACAATTCTTTTTCGCTCCACATTGAAAACTCGCTCTTTTTTAACATAGATTTTATTTCGTTTGAAGTCTCAGTTTTGAAATAATTTTCGAGAAGAATCTTAAAAATAGATTCTTTAGGTTGATATTTTTCTTGTGAAGCTACATGAACTTTTACACCGTTGAAATTAAAAGTTTTGTGATTATTTATCACTTTTAAACCTTTATAAACATGCAAATTAGAAGAGTCTGAAAGAAAAAGCTCAAAATTAGTAACAGCTTTTAATTCATTAAAGTAAAATAAATTTCTTTTTTTAAATAACGACTTGGAGAAATTATTTTTCGAAGATAGGGTTTGCTCAACAGGTTTTACTTCTTATAAAAATTATTATGCGCTAAATATTCCGAAACTTTATGAGGCAGCATAGGATCTATATTTTTACCCTTTTTAATGCTTTCGCGAATGAAAGTGGAAGATAATTCAATAACGGGTGCGTCTATACGATGAATTTTCGCATGATTTACAAATTGCTGATCGATTTCACCTGAATTCACGCGTGGATAGACATAAATAGCATGGTTTTGAAGAATCATTTCGTAATTTTTCCATTTATGAAGCGAGTTCAAATTGTCTTCGCCCATAATCAATGAAAATTCATGTTTGGGAAATTTTTCCTGTAAATGCGCTAAGGTGTTGACTGTGTAATTCGGCTGTGGTAATTTGAATTCAATATCAGAAGGTTGTATTTTCGGAAAATCTTCGGTAGCCAAATGCACCATGTGCAATCGTTGGTAATCATCCAGCAAAGAACTTTTTTGCTTATGCGGATTATGCGGCGTAACCACCATCCAAATTTGATCCAAATCAGAATGCTCTATCATATGATTAGCAATGATTAAATGCCCAATATGAATGGGATTAAACGTTCC
>CAMDQL010000105.1 GCA_945905915.1 Flavobacterium psychrophilum | reverse complement strand
GAAAGTATTTCGGCGCACATGATTAAAATAACCCGAGATGCACAGCTGGAATTTGATAGCGACTTGAGTAAAAGTTTGATTGAAAAAATTTCATCATCTGTTAAAGATAGAAGAGTGGGCGAACCCGTTCGATTTGTTTATGATCAAGCAATTGGAAAAGATACTTTAGATTTCTTCTTGCGTGGAATGCATATTGACAGTTCCGATAGTATTATCCCCGGCGGGAGATATCATAATCGTAGAGATTACATGAGTTTCCCAAACTTAGGCCGATATGATTTATTATATAAAGAAAATGTTCCATTGCCAATTTCAGGTTTGTCTATAGAAGGGAGTATTTTAGAAAAAATTAAAAAGAAAGATTATTTATTATACGCTCCTTATCAGTCGTTTTCCTACATTATTAAGTTTTTGCGTGAGGCGGCTCTAGATCCAAAAGTGGTTTCTATTAAAATTACGTTATATCGTTTAGCCAAGAATTCTCAAATTGTAAGTTCATTAATAAACGCTGCTAAAAATGGTAAAAAAGTTACCGTTCAAATTGAATTACAGGCGCGTTTTGATGAAGAAAGTAATATTTCCTATTCGGAACAAATGCAAACTGAAGGTATTGAACTTATTTTTGGAGTAAAAGGGTTAAAAGTACACAGTAAAATATGTGTTATTGAACGAATTGAAGATAGTAAAATTAAACGATACGGCTTAATTTCAACTGGTAATTTCAATGAAAATTCCGCTAAAATTTATACCGATGTTACGGTTTTTACAAGTAACAATGAAATCTTAAAAGATGCTTCTAAAGTTTTTGATTTTTTTGATGTAAATTATCGTGTACATCGTTACAAACATTTAATCGTATCTCCACATTATACCAGAGGAAAATTTAATAAATTAATTGAAAGAGAAATTTCAAACGCACTTTTAGGTAAAGAAGCGTTTATAAAATTAAAGATGAATAGTATTTCGGATTTTAAAATGACCGATAAACTCTATGAAGCAAGTAATGCGGGTGTTAAAATTCAATTAATAATTAGAGGTATTTGTTGCTTGATTCCGGGAATTAAAGGATTGAGTGAAAATATTGAAGCTATCAGTATTGTAGATAATTATCTTGAACATTCTCGAGTTTATATTTTTGCTAATGACGGAAATCCTGATGTATTTATTTCTTCTGCCGATTTTATGACCCGAAATTTAGATGCTCGTGTGGAAGTAACTTGTCCTATTTATGATGAAGATATTAAAAAAGAATTGATTGAAACCTTTGAAATTGGGTGGAAAGCTAACGTTAAAGCCCGAATTCATTCAATTGATTTAGCAAATAAATACCGAAGACGCGGCGATGAAAAGCCGTTTAGAGCACAATTAGAAATGTACAATTATTACCAAAATAAATTGGATGTAATTGCAGAAACTGTTAAATAACCCAAAACAAGGAATGATCACCATAAAAAAATATGCCGCAATTGATATTGGTTCCAATGCCATGCGATTGTTGGTAACTAATATTGTAGAGCAAAATGGTTGCGCTCCTCAATTTAACAAAAGTTCATTAGTTCGCGTTCCAATTCGTTTGGGTCAAGATGCGTTTACGGTTGGCGAAATTACACCCGAAAATATTGAACGAATGGTCGATGCTATGAAAGCCTTTAAATTATTAATGAAGGTTCATAAAGTAGAAAAATATCAAGCTTGCGCAACTTCAGCTTTACGTGAAGCGTATAACGGAAAAGAGGTTGTTGAAATTATTAAAAATAGAGCCGACATAGATATTGATATTATTGATGGAAAAAAAGAAGCCGCAATCATTGCCTCTTCAGATTTAACTCGATTTATTAATTTGGATAAGGCATTTTTATATGTTGATGTAGGTGGTGGAAGTACCGAATTCTCACTATTCTATGAAGGAAAAATAATCGCTTCAAAATCATTCAAAATTGGAACTGTTCGGTTATTAAATAATATGGTTTCTGACATTGTTTGGGAAGAAATTGAAAAATGGATCAAAAATAATACTCAATCGTTTGATAATATTATTTTAGTTGGTTCTGGTGGAAATATTAATAAATTATTTAAACTTTCCGAAAAACATCAAGATAAGCCGCTTTCTTACATGTATATTCAAGCGCAATATCACAAATTAAACAGCATGACGTATGAACAGCGTGTTGCCGATTTAGGATTGAATCCAGACCGTGCCGATGTAATCATACCAGCAACACAAATTTACTTAAATGCCATGAAATGGAGTGGTGCACGTAATATCTATGTGCCAAAAATTGGATTAGCAGATGGTATTGTAAAGGCAATGTATTATGGAAAAATTTAATTAAACATCCAAATCAAACGTTTTTCGTAGCAAATCTAAATTTGGATTTATTTGTTTTAATCGCTCAAATTTTTCTTGCGGAGTAAACGCATATTTATTTTCAATTGTTTCATTAACCACTACTTCAATTGTAATATCATGATTGTGTAATTTACCACGTAAATAGCCTAATAATTCATTACAACCCGTTAAAAACTCTTCTCTCGTACTTTGATTAGGTAATTCCAAAGTAATTATGGTTCCGTTTAACATTGGATCATTCATTTGCATGTAAGTAGCTAATAAACGTTTGCCAGAATCAGTCATTTTTTGAGCAAACTTATTCCATTGCAACAACATATCAGTTTCATTAAACGCTTCAGATGGCAATTCCTCTCTGTGTTTTTGCTGGTAATGATTTTGTGCTTCGAGCTCCTTTTTAGCTTTAATACTTGCCAATGAAAGCGCGGAAACTTTAGTTCCTGTAGGATTTAAATCAGGAAGAAAAGGTTTTGGAATTTCAGGAATTTCAATTTTTTCTATTGGAACTTCTTCATTTGATATTGTCATAATTTCAGCAGGTTCTGAAATTTCAGTGTCAGTTTCTTCTTGAGGTTGCGCTTCAATTTTTTGAACTTCAACAATAGAGTAGGAATTATTTTTAAAGTAAGTTGCCGGAATTATAAATTTAGCTACTTTTTTTTTTCTCCATCAAAACTGATAGAGGCTAATTGCATCAAACAAAGCTCAACGAGTAGACGCTGATTTTGACTGATTTTAAATTTTAAATCACATTCATTGGCTAGTTCAATGCCTTTGATTAAAAATTCATGCATTGCTTTTTGTGATTGTGCTGCATATAAAGATTGAGCTTGTTCTCCAGCTTCTAATAATGGTAAAGTAGCTGGATTTTTACAAACTAATAAATCTCTAAAATGTGATGCTAGTCCGGCAATAAAATGATGGCCGTCAAATCCTTTTGCTAAAATATCATTATAAGCTACTAATAAATCTGGAATTTTGTTTTCTAAAATTAAATCGGTGATACGAATGTAATATTCGAAATCTAATACATTTAAATTTTCGGTAACCGCTTGTCTAGTTAGGTTTTTACCACAATAAGAAACTACTCTGTCAAAAATAGATAGTGCATCACGCATAGCACCATCGGCCTTTTGGGCAATAATATGTAAAGCATCGTCTTCATATTCAACACCTTGCTCCTTAGCAATTTCTGCTAAATGATCTTTCGCATCTTTAACCGTAATACGTTTGAAATCAAATATTTGACAACGTGATAAGATTGTTGGAATAATTTTATGTTTCTCAGTAGTGGCTAAAATAAAAATGGCATGTTTTGGTGGTTCTTCTAATGTTTTCAGAAAAGCATTGAATGCAGCTTGGGAAAGCATATGCACCTCATCGATAATATATACCTTATATTTTCCGGTTTGTGGAGGTATTCTTACTTGGTCGATAATACTTCTAATATCGTCTACACCATTGTTTGAAGCAGCGTCTAATTCAAATACATTAAACGAAAAATCTTCATAGGGATCATCATAGCCTTCTTGATTGATTTTTCGTGCTAAGATTCGCGCACAAGTCGTTTTTCCTACACCTCTTGGACCCGTAAACAATAAAGCTTGCGCCAAGTGATTGGTTTCAATAGCATTAAGTAACGTATTGGTAATAGCCTGTTGCCCCACAACATCTTTAAATGTTTGCGGACGGTATTTTCGGGCTGATACGATGAATTGTTCCATGCTGCTAATTGAATTACAAATATAAGTAGAGCGACCCCAAAAAACAAGTTACAAATTCCAAAATAACTAGAAGTTGTGTACAAGTTATTCACAATAGAATTCTTTACTATAAAAATAAATTACATTAAGTTCTGTATTCTAAATTCTAAATTCTAAATTTGCAACGCAGACCGCCTTATCGTTCCCGATTAATCGGGAGAGGAAAGTCCGGACACCAAAGAGTAGCATAGCGGGTAACACCCGTCCATCGAAAGGTGAGGACCAGTGCAACAGAAAGTATGTACAGATAATGCTGTAGTGAAACCAGGTAAACTCTATGCGGTGAAATGTCAAGTATATCAGCAGTTTCTGAGTAATCAGAATAAGGGCGACTCGTCCGATGT
>CAMDQL010000104.1 GCA_945905915.1 Flavobacterium psychrophilum | reverse complement strand
GAAACCGAAGTCAATTGGTGCGCGGCTTTAGGAACCGTTTTAGCGAATGACGAAATTGTAAACGGCGTTTCAGAACGTGGTGGACATCCCGTAGTTCGTAAGAAAATGACCCAATGGAGTATGCGAATTTCTGCTTACGCGGAACGCTTATTACAAGGTTTAAACGATATCGATTGGAGTGAATCTATCAAAGAATCACAACGAAATTGGATTGGAAAATCAGTTGGAGCTACAGTTTCGTTTAAAGTCAAAAGTCAAAAGGCGGAAAGTCATACACAATCTGAGTCTTTCGACCTTCGACCTTCGACCTTCGACTATATCAATGTGTTTACGACCAGACCTGACACGATTTTCGGGGTTACCTTTATGACATTGGCACCCGAACACGAATTGGTAGCACAAATTACCACTCCAGAACAAAAAGCAGCAGTGGAAGCCTATGTGGAAGCAACTGCAAAACGTTCAGAAAGAGAAAGAATGGCAGATGTAAAAACCATTTCAGGAGTATTTACAGGTGCATATGCCGAACATCCTTTTACAAAAGAACCCATTCCGGTTTGGATTGGCGATTACGTTTTAGCGGGTTACGGAACAGGTGCTGTTATGGCGGTCCCTTGTGGCGATGAGCGTGATTATGCTTTCGCGAATTTCTTCAAAGGAACGCACGGAATGCCCGAAATAAAAAATATTTTCAACCAAGATATTTCAGAAGCCGCTTATGGTGAAAAAAGCGGATTCGAATTGGTAAATTCTGATTTCTTAAACGGATTAGATTACAAAAATGGAACGAAAAAAGCCATCGAAGCTTTAGAAGAAATAGGCGCAGGAAATGCCAAAGTAAATTATCGTTTACGCGATGCCGTTTTCTCTCGCCAACGTTATTGGGGCGAACCTTTTCCAGTATATTATGTGAATGGTTTACCGCAAATGATTGACAAAAAACACTTGCCAATTGTGTTGCCAGAAGTGGAAAAGTACTTACCAACCGAAGACGGACAACCACCTTTAGGAAACGCAACGGTTTGGGCGTGGGATAGTGTTCAGTGTTCAGTGGTTAGTAATCAGTTAATAGATAATGTAAACGTATTTCCGTTAGAATTGAACACGATGCCAGGTTGGGCAGGTTCTTCTTGGTATTGGATGCGTTATATGGATGCGCAAAATGAAAATGACTTTGCGAGCGAAGAAGCTTTAAAATACTGGGAAAGTGTAGATTTATACATTGGTGGAAGCGAACACGCTACGGGACATTTATTATACTCGCGTTTTTGGAATAAATTCTTAAAAGACAGAGGCTATGCTCCAACCGAAGAACCATTCAAGAAATTGATTAATCAGGGAATGATTTTGGGGATGAGTGCTTTTGTGTATAGATGGGAATATGGAGTAAGTGATGGTGAAAGCAGAAAAGTGGTTTTTATTTCTAAAAATTTAATTGATAAGTCGATTAAAGCTGAATCAATGTTGATAAATGATATTGAAAGCTTGAATGATATTATGGGAAATCAAGTGATTTTTTCGAGTGTAACAAAGTTGTCCCATTTTACTCCAATCCACGTTGACTTATCCGTAATAAATGACATCACTAATGAATTAGACATCGTAAAATTTAAAGCGCATCCATTGTATACTGATTATAAAGATGCTGAATTCATTCCAGAAGAAGACGGCAAATACATTGTGGGTCGCGAAGTAGAAAAAATGTCTAAATCAAAGTACAATGTGGTTTCGCCAGATGATATTTGTAATGAATATGGTGCCGATACCTTACGTTTGTACGAAATGTTTTTAGGGCCTTTAGAGCAATCAAAACCTTGGAACACGGCAGGAATTACAGGTGTTTCTGGTTTCTTGAAAAAATTATGGCGTTTGTATTTTGACGACAACGGTTCGGTTATTGTAAACGATGAACCAACAGCAGATATGTACAAATCGTTACATAAAACCATCAAAAAAGTAATCGAAGACATTGAGAATTTCTCATTCAATACGTCGGTATCACAATTTATGATTTGCGTCAACGAATTGCAACAATTAAAATGCAATCACAGAGCTATATTAGAGCCTTTAGCTATTTTAGTTTCACCTTATGCGCCACATATAGCAGAAGAATTATGGAGTGCTTTAGGTAATGAAGGGTCGATTTCTACAGTAGCTTTTCCAAAATTTGAAGAAAAATATTTGGTAGAATCTGAAAAAGAATATCCGGTTTCATTCAATGGAAAAATGCGATTTACGATTAATTTACCTTTGGATTTAACAGCCGCTCAAATTGAAGAAATCGTAATGGCAGATGAGCGCACACAAGCACAATTACAAGGTAAAACACCAAATAAAGTGATTATTGTTCCAGGAAAGATTATTAATTTAGTGGGTTAATTTCACCATAATTTTGTCATTTCGACGTAAGGAGAAATCACAACCTTAAAAAAATCCCAAACCTAAAAAATTTGTAATTTTTTTGTAACATTTTTCATTTTTTACGTATAATAAAGAAATATAAAGAAAATGAAACATCACGAAGTTCATATTTTGAATAAAAGTTTAGGTTTTGGAAGCACAAAAGATGAGTTAGCAAAACAAGTTGAGTTATTTTTAAATAAAAAATCGGCAGCAGGTTATGAAGTAATTAATGTATCGTTTACTTATTTTGATGCACGAGAATTGATTGCATTTGTAACCATTTGTAAATAAATGTCAAACTGTCATTTTTTAAATTTGGCTTGTATTTTGATAATATTTTATTAATTTTAAATTTTAAATAATAAAGATATGTGGACATATTATATAATAATAGGTGCAATTGCCCTAGCAAGTTGGTTAGTAAGTAATAAATTGAAAAGAAAGTTTGCTTTCTATTCAAAAGTAACCCTTCGTAATGGCATGAGTGGTGCCGAAATTGCAGAAAAAATGCTTGCTGATCACGGTATTAGAGGCGTTCAAGTTATTTCTACGCCGGGACAATTAACAGATCACTACAATCCAGTAAATAAAACAGTGAATTTATCTGAAGCAGTTTATAATCAACGAAATGCTGCCGCTGCTGCCGTTGCTGCTCACGAAGTGGGTCACGCGGTACAACACGCACAAGCTTATGAATGGCTAACCATGCGTTCTAAAATGGTGCCCATGGTGAATGTTTCATCAAGCATGTCGCAGTGGTTAATTATGGGAGGATTAATTTTAGGATTTGCATCAAAATCTGGAATTGGTTTCTATGTAGCTGTGGCAGGTTTGGTTTTAATGGCCATTGCAACTACTTTTAGTTTTATTACGCTTCCCGTAGAGTATGATGCGAGTAACAGAGCATTGGCTTGGTTAAAAAATAAAAACATGTTAAGTCAAGAAGAATATGCAGGCGCTGAAGATTCTTTAAAGTGGGCTGCTCGAACATATGTTGTTGCTGCGTTAGGCGCATTAGCATCTTTATTGTATTGGGCACTTCAAATTTTAGGATCCAGAGATTAATTCTTCAAATTTCAAAATAGTAAATCCAAATTTCGAAACAATTTCGGAATTTGGATTTTTTTATTTAATTATAATAATCGTAACCAAAGTAGGGCACATCAAATTCATTAAAAACTACGCCATACTTTTCTAATTCCGCTAAAATAGGCAGATACACTTCTTTAGCAATAGGCAATTGCACACCTGTTGTTTGTATTTCTCCATTTAATATTTTCAAAGCCGCAATGGCTACTGGCAATCCTACTGTTTTTGCCATCGCGGTATACGTTTGATCGTCTCCTAAACAAACCATTGTAGCATCTATTTGTTTTTGCTCACCATTTAGTTCGTAACCTATTTTATGATACATCACAATCATGTCTTTATCTTCTGGTTGTAACGTCCATTTATACGACAGTATTTTTTCCAACATTTGAGCTGGAGTGGCATTTTTTAAACCAGGAACTAACGATTTACTAAATAAATCTAACTCCATAAGTTTGTCCCAAATTACATCGTCTTGGTCAATTTTTAATTGATGTCTGAATTTAATTTCTATAGAATCTGTTGGATGATAAGGTAAAAATAAATTCACAAAATCGCGATTACTCATATGTTCAGAATCATCAATAATATAGGTATCATCTGTCATTCCTAATTGCACAAAAACATCCCAAGCTTTTGAAAAACCGACTCTTCTTATGGTTCCACGATAACAGGTTTCTGCATTTTGTAAACCATAAACTTCTCTGTATTTTAAGGAATCTCTATTAGCGTAGGCTTCAAATCGTCCAAATCCTTCTACTTCCAAAAATTCGGTTCTTCTAAATAATTTATGATAAGGAATGTATTTATAAGTGCCTTCTTGTATAAATTTTGCCGCTCCGCCTTGACCCGCTAAAACGACATTTCTTGGATTCCATGAAAATTTATAATTCCATAAATTGGTATCACTTTCAGGGGCTACTAATCCGCCACAAAACGACTCAAACAAAATAATTTTTCCGCCTTTAGCTCTAATTTCGTCCAT
>CAMDQL010000103.1 GCA_945905915.1 Flavobacterium psychrophilum | reverse complement strand
AATTAAACTATTTTACATCGTCTTCCAAATACATTTTTCTAACGCGTTTAAATAATTCAGAGGAGTAGACAAAATCGGTAACCGCTTCATTATCTGTTTTGAAGATTTCTTTATTGGTACCTTCCCATTCTAGTAATCCGTTTTTAAGAAAGACAATTTTTTCGCCAATCTCCATCACCGAATTCATATCATGCGTATTAATTACGGTTGTAATATTATACTCTTTTGTGATTTCCTGAATTAAATTATCAATTACAATAGCTGTTTTTGGATCTAATCCCGAATTAGGTTCGTCGCAAAATAGATATTTAGGATTATTAACGATAGCTCTTGCAATAGCGACACGTTTTTGCATTCCTCCCGAAATTTCAGATGGACGTTTGTAATGGGCATTGGTTAAATTTACGCGATCAATAACAAAATCTACACGCTCTTTAATTTCTTTCGGTGTTTTTTTGGTAAACATTTTGAGAGGAAATCCTACATTTTCCTCCACCGTCATGCTGTCAAACAAAGCGCTTCCTTGAAATACCATTCCAATTTCAGTTCGCAACGCTCTTTTTTCATCATTTGATAATTCCGAATAAATTCTACCGTCAAATGAAATAGTACCACCATCTGGCGTGTGAATTCCTAATAAAGTTTTTAAAAAAACAGTTTTTCCAGAGCCACTTTGTCCAATAATTAAATTAGTCATACCAGCTTCAAATCGGGTAGAAATCCCTTTTAAAACGGTTTGATCTCCAAACTTTTTTACAATGTTTTTTACTTCAATCATTAGCTTAATAAAAGTTGTGTTAAAATAAAATTCATTAATATAATCGCTACCGAAGTCCATACAAAGGAAACGGTACTGGCTTGTCCAACTTCCAATGCGCCGCCTTTCATATAATAACCGTGGAATGAAGGTATGGTTGCGAGAAGCAAGGCAAAAGTGAATGTTTTTATAAATGCATATGCGATATGAAACGGAATAAATTCGGTTTGAAGCCCTGTTATAAATTCGTAGCTACTGGTAAAACCTCCATAAACTGCTGCCATCCAGCCACCAAGTATGCCTAAAAACATACTCAATCCAATCACAAAAGGATATAAAAGAAGTGCGATGATTTTTGGGAAAACCAAATAATTTAACGAATTCACTCCCATTACTTCTAAAGCATCGATTTGTTCAGTAACACGCATAGTTCCAATGCTTGAAGTAATGAATGAACCCATTTTACCGGCCATAATAATGGAAATAAAAGTAGGAGCAAATTCTAGAATTACCGATTGGCGTGTGGCAAAACCCACTAAATATTTTGGAATTAATGGATTCGTTAAATTTAAGGCGGTTTGAATTGAAACTACGCCACCCACAAAAAAAGATATGAATGCTACAATACCTAATGAACCAATGATGAGGTCATCAATTTCTTTTAGGATTAGTTGTTTCATCACCGACCATTTAGTAGGCTTGTTGAAAATCTCTTTCAACATGATAAAATACTTTCCTATTTGCGATAAGTAACGAACGAGCATCATTTTATTCAGTGTTCAGTAATCAGTTTATAGTATGCAGTAAAAATACTATATTTTTTTGGATAAGTTTAAAACAACTTCTCTTTCATTTTTTTCCAGCGGTAGTTTCTGAAAAACTGAGCTTGTTCAGCAGTAACAAATAAAGGTTTTTTTGCAGCTTTTGCTTTCCAAAAGCCCATAAGGTAGTCGATGAATAACAATGGTTTACCTTTTCTCATCGCTAATTTTAAGGATGAAATGGCTGTAATTATGAATCCGTAGCCCAAGCTATAAAAGGCTTCTCCTTGCTTATAACGGGCGGCTTTATTGTAACTAGCACCTGTTGGCTTTAAGTGTTTTACGTGTAAACTTTCATCAGTAACTATTTTCCAATCGTAGAATTTACACAATAATTCATCTACGGTGTCCCAACCCATAGCTGGTTTTAGTCCGCCTATTTCTTGATAAGCATCTTTTCGATACGCTTTTAATGCGCCGCGAATATGATCTTTATCGGTTAAATTTTCTAAAACCCAATCACCATTTTTTTCTACATAACAAAACCCGCCAACCATTCCAATTTTCTCATCTGATTGAAAATGTTTTATAATCGTTTCGAAATAGTTGTTTGGAAAAATTAAATCGGCATCAACTTTAACAATAATATCATATTGGTCGTCAATGTGTTTTTCGCCTTCATGAAATGCTTGAATTACTTTGCTTCCAGGCAAATGAATTGCATCTGATTTTTTATTGACTAATGTAATAAATGGATGTTTTTCGGCGAAAGCCAACACAATTTCAGCAGTTTTATCAGTCGAGTTATCATTAACCACAACAATTTTTGAGGGTAAAACGGTTTGTTCTACCAATGATAGTAAAGTCAAAGCCATAAAAGCTTCTTCGTTGTAGGCTGGAATGATAACGTAGTATTTCATATTGAAAAGTCCAATTTTTAAAAATTCCAAATTCCAACTTAAAATGTTGAGAAACTTGGAATTTGGGATTTATATTTTGGGATTTCGTTCAGCGTAAACCAAATAATATCTCGGGGTAAACCATCTCAATAAAGGTCTAAAACCTATTTTTTTAACGGGATGTGTGAATTTCACTCGGTCAACAATTTTAAATCCAGCTTTTTCTAAAAGCCAATCGAGTTGCCAATCTTCAAATTCATGATAATGCCTGTCCCACATATCGGTTTTGCTTCTATAAGCCGGAGAAAACCAAAGGCGTAACGGAATCGAAATTAATATTTTATCGGCTTTTACATTTTGTAATACAGTAAACGGATTTAATAAATGTTCGAAAATTTCAAATCCAGTAAATACTTCATAATTTTCATTTTGAAGCGCTGATTGATCCCTATCAATATCTTCACCTTTAGTATTGATGACAGTATAGCCATTAGCTACCATGATTTTTGAAAACGGATTTGGAACGCCTAAATCAAAAATAGTTTCAGAAGTTTTGATGTGTTTTTTTAGAAAATCTAACGTAATGTTGAATCGTTTACTTGGATATGTTTTTTCGTACATTATTAAGTTTGTTTAGCTTCGCTCAGTTCGGCATAGCCTTGAGTCAAGTTTAAAGTTTCAAGTTAAAACAGTTGGTAAAATTAGTAATTTAACTTGAAACCTGAAACTTCAAACTTTAAACAAAAAAGATTACATTTGATATACAATCGCGTTGATGTTCATTCCTGAACCAACAGATGCAAAAACGATTACATCTCCTTTTGCTAACGTTTGATTTTCTAATTCGCCTTTCATCATTAAATCAAATAGGGTAGGAACGGTAGCTACACTTGAATTTCCTAGTTTGTGAATACTCATGGGCATAACACCTTCGGGCGGCGTTTGTTTGTATTGTTTAAAAAAGCGATGAATTATAGCTTCGTCCATTTTTTCATTTGCTTGATGAATCAACACTTTTTTAACTTTTTCGATCGGAACACCACTTTTTTCAAGACATGAAGCCATTGCTTTTGGTACGTTAGTTAAGGCAAATTCATAAATTTTTCTGCCATGCATTTTTATGTAACGAACATCTGGGTTGTGGTCTTTATTGAATGAATTTCCAAAGAATAAATAATAGGCTTCATCATAAGTAAAAGTTGCGGTTTCATGCGATAAAATTCCGCCTGCTTCTTCTGAAGATTCAACAATAGTTGCACCAGCACCATCAGAATAAATCATAGAATCTCTATCATGAAGATCAACTACTCTTGACAAGGTTTCGGCGCCAATTACTAAACATCTTTTTGCCATACCGGCTTTTATAAATGCGTAGGCCTGAATGACGCCTTCTACCCATCCTGGGCAACCAAAAAGAATGTCGTAAGCCACGCATTTTGGATTTATAATTTTCAATCCGTGCTTAACGCGTGAGGCTAAACTGGGTAAAATATCGGATTGGATGGCACCTTTTTTAACATCGCCAAAATTATGAGCTAGAATAATGTAGTCAATAGTTTCTCGATCTATTTTTGCATCTAAAATAGCCTTTTCTGCTGCAAGAATTGCGATGTCAGATGTGCATAAATCATCTTTCACATACCGTCTTTCTTTAATCCCAGTGATTTCTAAAAATTTTTCTGCAACGATTTCATTTGAATGTGGAAATGGTGACCCATCTTCATTCAAAAAGGAATGTTTTGCAAAATCTATATTAGAAACTTTTTCTGTAGGGATGTAACTTCCAGAACCGGTTATTTTTATGGTCATAATTTTAAAGTTTGAAACTAATTTATACTAAAATAATAAATTTAAATTCAAAAACGGCTGAACAATTTGCAAATTAAGTAATTATTACGAATTTGTTAAAAAATTTGCATTTTATTGTTAATTTCAAGATTAATTGAAATTTTGATTTCAGTTTAAATAGGTCATTAAAAAATCCCAAACACCTAATTGGAATTTGAGATTTAAACTATTGTGATTTATTTTTTACATATACGCTTCTATTGGCGCACATGAACAAACTAAGTTTCTATCACCATATGCTTCATCCACTCGTCGAACACTTGGCCAAAATTTATTATCAGCAATATATTCTAATGGAAATGCTGCAACTTCTCTTGTATAAGGGAAAACCCATTCGTCTGAAGTAACCATGGCTAACGTGTGCGGTGCATTTTTTAAAATATTTTGAGTATCTTCTTTTGAAGAAGTATTTATTTCTTTACGAATAGCAATCATAGCATCACAAAAACGATCTAATTCTGCTAAATCTTCCGATTCTGTTGGTTCAATCATTAATGTTCCAGCAACTGGGAATGAAACCGTAGGCGCGTGGAAGCCATAATCCATTAGACGTTTCGCAATATCAGTAACTTTTATACCATTATCTTCAAAAGCACGACAATCTAAAATCATTTCATGAGCAGCTCTTCCCATTTCGCCTGAATAT
>CAMDQL010000102.1 GCA_945905915.1 Flavobacterium psychrophilum | reverse complement strand
TCAAAAACTTGAGCCGATTTTAATAAAGCTTTCGTTGGGATACAACCCCAATTCAAACAAATGCCACCCAATTTTTCTTTTTCAATTACAGCTACTTTGAAGCCTAATTGCGATGCTCTAATAGCAGTTACATAACCACCAGGACCACTTCCTAAAACAATGATGTCGTATTTCATTAGTATAAAATTTTTCAGTTTTATTTATAAGTTGCGAATTTAAGGAATTATTTTTTATGTTGTAACGCAAAGTTTGCAAAGTTTTACGCAAATAAAGGCAAAGAAAGGCGAAGAAAATCTGTGATAATTTGTGGAATCTGTGTTACCCGCGTTCTAAAACCTGAAACCTGAAACCTGAAACTTGAAACCTGTAACCAAAAACTATTCCACCTCAACCGCAAATTGAGAATCATAAAGTTTTCGATAAAAACCTTCCGGATGGGCTAATAATTCTTGATGCGTGCCTTGTTCCACAATTTGACCTTTGTCCATGACAATAATTTTACTAGCATTAACAATGGTTGCTAAGCGGTGTGCAATCACAATCGAAGTTCTATCTTTGGTAATGGTTTCGGTTGCTTTTTGTATTAATTCTTCCGAATGCGTATCAATTGAAGAGGTAGCTTCATCTAAAATTAAGATACTTGGATTACTTACATAAGCTCTCAAAAAGGCGATCAATTGGCGTTGGCCCGAAGATAGCATGACGCCGCGTTCTTTCACATTATAATCATAGCCTTCGGGTAACGACATAATAAAATCGTGAACACCTATTTTCTTAGCAGCAATAATTACTTCTTCTCGGGTTATGTTTTGATTGTGGAGTGTAATATTGTTATAAATACTATCGGAAAACAAGAAAACGTCTTGCAATACAATAGCAATTTGCTTGCGAAGACTTTCTAATGTATAGTCGATGATGTTTCGGTTATCAATGGTAATTGTGCCCGAATTAATTTCGTAAAAACGATTCAATAAATTAATAATGGTCGATTTTCCAGCACCCGTACTTCCCACAATAGCAATGGTTTCACCAGGGTTCACTTTAAGATTGATTCCTTTTAAAACTTCTTCATTTTTGATATAACTAAAACGCACGTCTTTTAATTCGATAGTTCCTTTAAAATGAGAGGCTACAACGGTACCCTTATCTTGCACATTTTCTTCAGTATCTAAAATTTCAAAAACTCGATCTGCGGCTACAATCCCCATTTGCATCACGTTAAATTTATCAGCAATTTGACGTAACGGATTGAATAACATATTGATTAACATTGTGTAAGCAAATAAATCACCAATGCTGCTATGATTTGCGCCACTAATAATTGATATTCCTGCCGAATACACAATAGCGCCAAGGGTTAAAGACGAAACAATATCTGCAATAGGGAAGAAGATCGAGTTGTATAAAATGTTTTTCAACCAAGCGACATTGTGTTTTTGATTGATTTCTTTAAACTTTTCCAATTCAATGTTTTCACGATTGAATAATTGTACGATTTTCATTCCGGTTAAGCGTTCTTGAACAAAGGTGTTTAGATTAGCTACTTCATTCCGAACGTCATTAAAGGCAACTTTCATTTTCTTTTGGAAAATATCGGTAGCAAAAATTAAAACGGGCATCGCAGCTAAAACAATAAGCGATAATTTCCAGTTCATGAAAAACATAATGCCTAAAATTACAATCATTTTCAAAACATCACTCACAATCATGAACAACCCTTGACTGAAAATACTGGCAATAGATTCAATATCGGAAACCGAACGAGTTACTAATTTCCCTACCGGTTCCATATCGAAATACTTCATTTTAAACGAAGTAATGTGTTTAAAAAGTTTGTCGCGTAAATCTCTAATAATGTCTTGCCCTAACCAGTTGGCCCAATACGTAAAATAAAATTGTGCTAAAACTTCGAGTAATAATACTACAGCCATAATGACAACATAGATTAATAATCCGTGTTTGTCTTCGGGTTTAATATATTCGTCAACGGTTTGTTTTAGTAAATAAGGTCGGGCAGCAGCGAAAATTGAAAGTAATATTGCCCAAACAATTACCCAATTGAACCTTTTTTGGTAAGGCTTTGCGTAGTGTAATACTTTTTTAAGTGAATTGGATTTGATGAGCTTCATTTTTCTATTTTCTACGATCTATTTTCTCTCCTCTAAATAAGGATAAGCTACATTAACTAAATATAATCCGTGTGCCGGAACTGAAATTCCAGCTTTATTTCGGTCTTTACTTTCAATAATGGTGCTCAAATCGGCCACTTCAATTTTACCTAAACCAATATTTACCATGGTTCCTACAATGGCTCGCACCATATTACGCAAAAAGCGATCTGCTGTGATGGTAAAGATAAGTTGATTTCCCGATTGTTTCCAATGTGCTTCCGAAATTTTACAATTAAACGTATTCACATCGGTATGTACTTTTGAAAAACATTCAAAATCGATGTATTCGAACAAAATTTTACAAGATTCGTTCATTTTTTCGACATCTAAAGGAAGGGAATGGTACCAACTACCCTCAGCAATAAAAGCGTCTTTAAAAGTGTGAATGTAATATTCGTATGTTCTGGAAGTGGCATCAAAACGAGCATGAGCATCTGGATGAACTGAGAAAATTCGGTAAATTACAATCGAAGGCGGTAAAAACGAATTCAATTTGTGTGACCAATAATCGGATTCTAAATCCAATTCGGTATCAAAATGAGCATACATTTGTTTAGCATGCACGCCCGTGTCGGTTCTTCCGGCGCCTACTATAGTAATTTTCTCTCGAAATAGGGTAGAAAGTGCCTGTTCCAGAGTTTCTTGGACTGATGCTGCATCAGGCTGGCTCTGAAATCCGTGGAAGTTTTTTCCGTTGTAAGCAAATGAAATGAAATATCTCAAAATGTGGTCTAAAGTATTAAAGTCGCAAAGTTACAAAGAAAATGACGTATTGTAATTCAAAGTTTTCTTAATTAAAAAGAAAAAGCTACATAGCCTATTATATTTTTTATCAACTTTGCATCTTAGGCACTTATTACTTTGCAACTTTTTATAATGAAGAAAATCCTACTGCTATCTGACACACACAGTCACATTGACGATGTTATATTAAAATATGCCAACCAAGCCGATGAGGTTTGGCACGCGGGAGATATTGGCGATTTAGCAGTTACGGATGCGATTAAGAAAGTAAAGCCTCTGCGCGCTGTTTATGGTAATATTGATGATGATAAAGCGCGAATGGAATTTCCGTTGAACAATCGTTTTTGGTGTGAAGGAGTAGAGGTTTGGATTACTCATATTGGAGGTTATCCCGATAAATATAGTCCAGCAATACGAGAAGAAATCACTAAAAATCCACCTAAGCTATTCATTTGCGGACATTCGCATATTCTAAAAGTACAATTTGATAAGAAGTTGAATTTATTGCATATGAATCCAGGGGCTTGTGGTAAATATGGGTTTCATCAAGTGCGCACCATGTTGCGTTTTGAAATTGATGGCGATAAAATTCAGAGTTTAGAGGTGATTGAACTAGGGAAAAAATAGTGGTCAGTGTTCAGTCGCAGTGTTCAGTTTAAATAAACAAAAAAATCCGAAACTTTCGCTTCGGATTTTTTCTTCGCACTAATAAACTAAGATGATAGGTTTATCGTAATCGATCCACAGATTTTACGAGATCTTCGTCCTTTTTTATTGCCTTGTTTGCCAAGACTAATAAAACGATAGAAATTGCAGGAAGAAACATCCCAATACCCTTCTCTGAAACCATGGTTTCTCCGGATAAGTTTAGCGAGCGATACACAAAAAATCCTAGTAAAATAAAGTTAAATATCATGGTCAATCTGTTTAATACAAATTGATTTTGTCTCTTTTTAAAACTAAAAATACTAATAATGGCAAGTAAAGTAACCAAACCAAATAACGATAAATACAACGCTGAAGAAGTAATAAAAACTGCAGTTATCTGATTATCAGTTTTTAACGTCCACAATTCAAAAACAAAAGGCAACGCTCCAGTTGCAATAGCACTAAGCGTCATATAAAGTATTTGAATACGTTGAATCATTGTTTTATTTTTTAGTGAAACAAAAATAGTATTTCTTTTTTATTTAAACTATTGTTATTTCCAAATTTATTCGTACTATTGCAACGTGTTATTCGTAAGTACTTCATTCTGCGACATCTTACACAGCAAAAAAAATCTTACCATTTTTTGTTTTTAATCAACCAAACATTTTATTCAAAATATATCCATGTTCGATATTGAAGTATTAAAAGAGATGAAACTCTCTGATTTGCAAGAAATTGCAAAAGTAGCAAAGATCAATAAATACCGATCTTTAAAAAAAGACGATTTAGTCTATCAAATTTTAGATTTACAAGCAGCAAAGCCTGAAGTTATTAAAGCTGAAATTCCAGAAACGGAACAACTTAAAGAAAAAAGAGCACGCATTGCTCCTAAAAGAGAAACTGCTAAGTCGCCACAAATTAAAAAAGACTTGTTTTCTCAACCGTTAAAAGAGTTACCTATTGAACCAAAAACAGAAACAGTTGAGGTAGCCCAAGAGAATAATGTACCTGTAGCAAGAGAATTTGCTCCAAAACCAACTAATAAGTTGCCTAGAAAAGATTTTAAAAGTAAAAAACCTTTACTTAATTCAACTACTGCGGATGCGATCGTTGAATCAACAGCAACTGAAGTATTTTCAGAAACCAATTCAAACGAAATAAATACAGCTAAAAATCCAAATTACAAGGCCAATCAAAATAACCCTAATCATCCTGATTATAAGAAGAATAATGTGGTTGAAGGAGGAAATGGTGTCAATGGAAATAAAAATCCACATCAAAATAAAAAGCAAAATTTTAGAGAACCCGATTATGAGTTCGATGGTATCATCGAGAGTGAAGGGGTATTAGAAATGAT
>CAMDQL010000101.1 GCA_945905915.1 Flavobacterium psychrophilum | reverse complement strand
GTTGATGTAGAAGTTAACGAAGAAGGTTCTTCCGTATCCGTAGAAATATTTAGAACCAAAAGAAGGAGTACCTCTTAGTTGATCAGCTTGTAAATCTGGAAAAGTTGCTTTTCTAGATTGCTCAAATCCACCAGTTTTGTACTGAATATCAAATACATTATTTACAGAGGCAAAGAAACCTACTGTATTTCGGTTTGCTTTACTAATTCTCCAAGATTTTCCTCCTGTTAAATTAACCAATGTAAAACTATCAAATTTTTCTTGTTTAAGAATAGCTCTAACGGTTTCTGGAGTTGCACCAGCATAATTATCGCCTGTTGCACTATCGATACTAAAATTATCGGTTCTTAGAATGTTAGCAAAATCAACATAGCTGTTAGCCAAATAATTAACATTTGCTCCTATCCACCAGAAATTAGGATCTCTATATTCTAATCCAAAAGAAGCAGCTGTTTGTGGCATGCCTGGTTGGTGATAATTTTTGATGTATACGGTTCCAAAATCAGTCAATGAATTGTTTCCGGTAGCAGCTAAAGCATCATCGTTTGTTTTCAATCTTGCATTATCTGAAAAGATATATTGCCCGTATGAAGCAGCGGCAGTTGCTTTAATGGTTGAAGTAATATTATATTCTAAACCAAGTTCTACACCCATATTTTGTTTGTCAATTCCTGATACAATTTCACTTACAAAAGTGTCTTCGTCTCCTCCATCATCGCTTCCAATTCCTTCTCCGTAAAAGAATGAAATTTCAGTAGCATCTTGAATTTTTGTATAAAAACCAGTCAAGCGTGCTTTTACCCTTGGTGTTTTTAAGATGTAACTTGCATCTGCACTGGTAACTCTTTCACTTTGAATATCTGGAGTAATTACATTATTAAGTCGGGCGTTAGAGAAAGTGTTTCTTAAACTTGGCGCTTTAGTTTGATATAATCCGTTGAAATCAAAATAATTTCTTCCGTTTAATTTATAGGTTAAGCCTCCTTTAAAACCAAAGTTTTCAAAAGTGATGCTATTTCCTTTTCCATATGAATTATCGGCATAGATTCCGTTTTTGTACAAACCTTCTCTTTGATATTCTGTTCTAGAGAAGTTTTGTGCTAAATAAAAATCAACTTTGTCATACGTAAATTTAAATTGAGTAAAACCGTCAAAAGTTAACGCATGTAACAAATAGTTGTAACCATACGTTTGATTTTCGCCTATTTGTCCGTTCGGATTATTTAAATCAGATTGACCTGCATTTCCTGAATAAAACGGATCAATATCAAGGAAATATTGTCCTCCCATAAGATCAAGTAAATTTTGGTGATTGTGTGAACGTAATTTTCTCACATTAACCCCAGCATTTAATACAATATTATCTGATAAACTTGAGTTAATGATAGAATTGACATTCAGTAAATTGTCATCAGTTCGATCTTCATATAACACATAAACGCTTCTTCCAGGGAAGGCACTATTTTGATTGGCGATATACATTGCATTCCAGTCGATTTGACTATTTGCTCTAAAAGTATCACCAATTTGTGTCAATTGTTCTTCCGTATATCCTCCTAAGTTACGGAAATAACTTGGTAAATTTTTATAATAGGTTGGATCTGGATTATTTCCTAATTGATAATCTAATCTAGAATTTCCAATGGTTCCTGTTTGAAAAGCAACATTGGTATTTAAAGATGTTTTATCAGAAATTTTCCAATAGTGCGATAACATCACTAATGGCTCTTCAACATCTTTATCTCTTGAATTACGCTTTTTACCATCTTGCCATCCCCAGTAAGAATTGTATTTAATTCCCATTAAATTATTAACTTCTTCCGTGTTTGGCGATGATTTTCCTCTGCTATTTTGAGCGTACATTGCAGTTAAGTTTAAGCTGTGTTTGTCGTTTATTTTTTTCTCAACACTTGCAAATAGGGAATTGGCTGCATAATCTGTTCCTTCAAAATAGCCTTCTTGTGCCCATCTTCTTGATGCAGAAACTACAAACGCCCATCCGTCTTTGTCCATTCCAGACGCGTAGGTTCCCATCGTTCTCCAACTGTAATTTGTGTTGGTACCCGACATCGAAATTCTAGATCCTGGTCTGTAAAATGAAGCTCTAGTGTTAATTTCTTGTGTTCCTAATGCACTACCAAAAGTATAATCAGACGGCGCAGAACCCATAGTAAATTCTTGGTTTCTTGTAGCATCATTTAAACCACCCCAGTTACTCCATTGTGGTCTTCCGTCATACAATTTATTCATTACAATACCATTAATCATGGTAACGCCATATTCATTATCTAAACCTCTAATTCTAAAACGTGATTGACCCCAGTTAAAAGCAGCCGCTTGTTGATAAGCATCTCTCGTAGCTTGCAATAAACCCGAGGTGCTTTCAGAACCACTATTATCATCTCCTAAATCATTTTCAGTAATTGTTACTAAACTTAATTGTTGTTCAGAAGTAATGTCTTCTTCCAAAACAATTGTTCCTAAGTCGATGGTTTCGCCTGTAAACGGCTCAAGCGTTAAACTTTGTTGATTGTATCCATTAGATTTAATCACCAATACTTGTGCCCCAGAAGGCAAAGCCTGAAAAACAAAATTTCCTTCAAAATCAGTTAAAACAGACTGGTTGTTACTTTGAATAGTAGCTACAACATTTTGTAGTGGTTTTTGACTTTTTGCATCGACAACCTTCCCTTTTAAGGCAGGGTTTTGCTGAGCAAAAACAAAAACAGCTTGTAGCACTAGTAATGCGCTCAATACAAGTTTTTTCATAAAGAATATTAAAATTAATACTAATTTAAAGTTAAATCGTTCAAAACTTAACAGCCTACAAATGTATAAATTTTAATAATATTATCTACCTTTGACTTTGCTTTTTATAGTAAGCATAACCATAACATAACTTTCCGTATGAAATTAAAGCACTACATCTCTTTTTTAATTGTGATTTTATCAATAACAACTGGTTTCTGTCAAGAGAAAAAATTTAAAGTGCACACGGTTGCCTTTTATAATTTTGAGAACTTGTTTGACACCATTAATGATCCTGATACTTATGATGAAGAATACACCCCATCGGAAGGCTGGACTTTAAAAAATTACAAAAAGAAGTTAGATAATTTAAGCAGAGTTCTTATTGAATTAGGCACAAGTGACGCTCAAAAAAATGCACCAGTAATCATTGGTGCGTGTGAAATTGAAAACAGAAGAGTTTTAGAAGACTTAACGAAACACCCAACACTCCTCAATAAAGGATATAAAGTAGTGCATTTTGATTCACCTGATAAGCGTGGTATCGATGTTGGATTTTTATACCAAGAAAAACACTTTCAACCTGTAAGTTATATTAATGTGCCTTTGTATGTTTACGAAAATGAAACGGCATCTGATAAAAAAGACAAAAAAGAAGGTGAAGAAACCGACGATAAAGGTTCTGTAGATGCAAAAACGAAACGTATTTATACTCGTGACCAACTTTTAGTTACAGGATTATTAGACGGAGAAGAAATAAACATAATTGTAAATCACTGGCCTTCACGTTCTGGTGGTGAAAAAAGAAGTAGTCCTTACCGTGAAGCAGCGGGTAGATTGAATAGAAAAATTATGGATTCTATTATCAAAATTAATCCAAATGCAAAAATCATTACGATGGGCGATTTAAATGATGGTGCATATAACAAGAGTGTAAAGGAAGGAATTGGCGCTAAACTTAAAAAAGAGGAACTAAAAAAACCAGCGGATATTTTCAATCCGTTTGAACAAATGGCAAAAGACGGTCATGCGTCATTGTTCTATAGAGATTCTGGCGATATTTTTGACCAAATTATGGTGAGCGAACAATTCATTTCTAAAGACAAAAATGATTATGCAACCTTTAAGTACTGGAAAGCGGGAATTTATAACAAACCTTTTCTCATTCAGAAAACCGGTCTGTATAAAGGGTATCCACTCCGAAACCAAAACGGCGTTCCAGGATTCTCCGATCACTTCCCTGTATATATTTACTTGGTGCAAGAAGTTAAATAGAAAATCAAAATAAAAGGTTAGTTTGTAACAAAAAGTACAGCTAACCTTTTTTCTTTTTAGTAACTTTACCTTTTAAACAAAAACACAATGGCAACGGCTAAACCTTTTAACTTGCAAAAGTGGATTAATGAGAATAAAGACTTATTAAAACCACCAGTTGGCAACAAAAATATTTACGTAGCATCTGACGATTATATTGTGATGGTTGTGGGTGGGCCCAATGCACGAAAAGATTATCATTACAATGAAACCGAAGAATTATTTTACCAATTAGAGGGTGAAATTACGGTGTATATTCAGGAAGAGGGTGAGAAGAAAGCCATGAAACTTTCGGCAGGAGACATTTACTTACATCCTGCAAAAATTCCCCATTCGCCTGCAAGAAGCGAAGGATCGATAGGTTTAGTAATCGAAAGAAAACGCGCCGGAAAAGGTTTTACCGATGGCTTGCTTTGGTATTGTGATAATTGCAATCATAAATTACACGAAGTCTATTTTGAATTACACGATATTGAAAAGGATTTTCTACCGCATTTCACTGAATTTTTTACTTCGGAAGAAAAAAGAACTTGTAAACAATGTGGAACAGTAATGGAAACCAATCCAAAGTTTACTTCTAAGAAATAAATCTCTAACCACATAGAGACATAGAAAAAAAGAGAACGGGATAGACCATTTTGGTTAGATAGATGACTATCATTTTTCATGTTAAGTGAAACGACTTTATCTAAATAGAGTAACCTATGATTCTATGTGGTTAAAATTTTAAAAGACAATTACATTTATGGAGTTACAATATATTTTCTACCTTTGAAAAAAATTCAACAAAACACTACAAAAAAGTTATAAAATGATATCTGAAGCAGCAATTCAATTTGGTATGCAAGACGCTTTGCAACAATTAGGCATTAAAGAAATAAACGAAGGAACTTCTACGGGAACAAAGTGGTTTTCTAACGGAAAAATCATCGAATCGTATTCTCCTGCCACAGGCGATTTAATTGGAAAAGTAAAATCTTCGACCAAAGAAGATTA
>CAMDQL010000100.1 GCA_945905915.1 Flavobacterium psychrophilum | reverse complement strand
TCCTTAATTCCACGACTCGAAACACACAAATGCGTTGCTTCCATAACAATCATGACGTTATCTGTATCTAAAACCGATTTTAGTTCGTTAAAGATTTGCATGATCATTCGCTCTTGAACTTGGGGTCTTCTAGCATAATAATCCACAATTCTATTTAATTTTGACAAACCAATAACTTTCCCAGAAGAAACATAACCAACATGTGCTTTACCAACAATTGGTAAAAAATGGTGCTCACAAGTTGAATTAAAACTGATATTTGCCTCCACCAACATTTTATCATATTGGTACGAATTGTCAAAAACCGAAACTTTAGGCTTATTGGCAGGATTCAATCCCGAAAAAATTTCTTGAACGAACATCTTAGCGACTCTGTGTGGTGTTCCTTGCAAGCTATCATCTGTTAAATCTAAACCTAACTCTTTCATGATAATCTCGAAATGTTGTTCAATAACTTCCATTTTTTGGGCATCAGAACGATGAAAAGCATCTGCACGCATAGGAGTCTCAGCAGAGGTCATTTGATGATTGTCACCTATAATGTCAAATATTTCTTTTTCAATTGTAGTGTTCATATATTATATTTCTTTCTATTTTAATTTCGATTTATAGTATTTATGCAATTTTTCTAATTTTGGAGCAATCACCATCTGGCAATAACCTTGCTCTGCATTTTGATTGTAATAATTTTGATGATAATCTTCTGCTGGGTAAAATGTTGTAGCCGAAGAAATCTTAGTTACAATAGGTTTGTCATATAATTTTTCACTTTGAATAAGTTGAATATATTTTTCAGCTTTCGCTTTTTGATCTTCAGAATGATAAAAAATTTCGCTTCTATATTGAGTACCAACATCGGCTCCTTGTCGGTTTAAAGTTGTTGGGTCGTGTGTACCAAAGAAAACTTCTAATAAATCTTCGTAAGCAACCTCATTTGGATTATACGTAATTTGAATGGCTTCTGCATGTCCTGTTTCTCCTGTACAAATATCCTTGTAGGTAGGATTCAAAGTTTTACCACCAATATATCCCGAAACCACTTTTTCAACTCCTTTTAACTCCAAAAAAACAGCTTCTGTGCACCAAAAACAACCTCCTGCAAATATTGCTATTTCCATATTTTTATTTGTTTTTATTTTAACAGGTTCTTTCAAATCGTCTTTCAAAACTCGTTTTTCTTTAGCTGTACATGAAGAAAAAACTAATCCGAAAATAATTAATAACCCTTTAGCCGACTTTATCATATACTGCAAATAATTATTTTGTTTAACAAATTTACGTAAAAATTAAACACAAATAATTATTTTAACGAAACTTTATTTTTCAGGGCAACAAATAAGTTATTGAATTGATTTTTTATTCGGCAAAAATCTTTGTTACTTTGTATAAATGTTCCATTATGATAACGGCAAAAAATCTACATAAATATTACGATTCGCTTCATGTTTTAAAAGGAGTGGATTTGCACATAAAAAAAGGAGAAATCGTATCTATTGTTGGCGCTTCAGGAGCAGGGAAAACAACGTTACTACAAATTTTAGGCACTTTAGATGAACCTACAAATCAAAATGATACTTCACTAGAAATTAATGATGCCTCAGTTTTAAATTTAAAAGACAAGGAATTATCAAAATTTAGAAACCATCATTTAGGCTTCATTTTTCAGTTTCATCAATTATTACCTGAATTTACTGCAATAGAGAATGTCTGTATTCCTGGCATAATTGCACAACGCGATAAAAAAGAAGCTGAAGCTGAAGCCAAAAAATTGCTTACTTATTTAGGCTTAGCCGAAAGAATGCATCACAAACCGAGCGAACTTTCGGGCGGTGAACAACAACGTGTAGCAGTTGCGAGAGCCTTAATCAATAAACCTGCTGTTATTTTTGCAGATGAACCTTCAGGAAATTTAGATAAAACTTCGGCTCAAAACTTACATGAATTGTTTTTTAAATTGCGTGATGAATTTGGACAAACGTTTGTAATTGTTACCCATAACGAAGAATTGGCCAACATGGCTGATCGAAAACTAACGATGGTAGATGGAAATATTGTAACTATTTAAATTGATAACCATATAAGTCACATAAGCTTAAATAAACTTTGACAAGTTATTAAAAAGTACATTTAAGTGTTTTCTAAAAAGAACTTACATGACTTATATGTTAAAAAAATATGACACAATCCGAGTTAAAAGAATTTCTTGACGAAAAAGTCGAATTATACAACAATCCAAATTTCATTGAAAGCGATCCTATACAAATTCCTCATTCCTATTCATTAAAAGAAGATATTGAAATTGCTGGATTTTTATCGGCTACTATTGCTTGGGGAAATCGCAAAATGATCATCAACAATGCAACTAAAATGATGGATTTGATGGGAAACTCGCCCTACGATTTTGTTATGAATCATTCGGAAACAGATTTAGAAGCGTTAGAAAATTTTGTGCATCGCACTTTTAACGGACAAGATTTCATCGGATTCATGAAAGGCTTGCGACACATTTACCAAAATCATAACGGATTAGAAGCTGTTTTTTCGAAAGAAAATATAACGATGCAACACACCATTTCTGAATTTAAACAGTTATTTTTTGAAGCTCATCATTTGAACCGATCTGAAAAACATATTTCCGATCCACTCAATGGTTCGGCTGCAAAGCGTATTAACATGTATTTACGATGGATGGTGCGAAAAGATACTAAAGGTGTCGATTTTGGTATTTGGAAAAACATTTCACCCGCAGCGCTTTCTTGTCCACTAGATGTTCATTCGGGTAATGTTGCTCGAAAATTAGGTTTACTCCACCGCACACAAAACGATGCAAAGGCTTTAGCTGAACTCGATGCACAACTCCGTATTTTAGATCCAAACGACCCAGTAAAATATGATTTTGCATTATTTGGACTTGGCGTTTTTGAAGGGTTTTAAAACAAAAAATCCTGCCGAAACAGGATTTATGTGGAGAATACCGGATTCGAACCGGTCGCCTCTACGCTGCCAGCGTAGCGCTCTAGCCAAATGAGCTAATCCCCCAAAATTTTTACGAATATACTATTTTTAACTAAATAATTTTATTCAGATTGATAAAATTGAACTAGTTTTACGATTCTAAAATAAAATCATGCACGCAGATTATATAATTGATGAACAATTTACCGATATTATTTATGCAGAGAATGATATCAAGTTTAAAGAATATGAAAATTGCACGTTTACTAAATGCGATTTTACAGCGTGTTCATTTACTGCAGTAACTTTTATAGATTGTAATTTTTTTGATTGTAATTTTAAAAACACGAAAATCAACCACGTTTCGTTGCGCGATGTATGGTTTACCAATTGCGATTTTACAGCCGTTAACTTTGCAATGACCGATCAAATTTTATATGAATTTCATTTCAAAGACAGTTTGTTAGATTATGCCCAATTTTACAGTTTGAAACTAAAAAAAATGCAGTTCATTAATTGCAGCATGATTGCGGTAGACTTTATGGAAAGCGATTTAACCGAAGCGCTATTTGATAATTGTAATTTAAGACATGCAGTTTTCATTGGCACCACTGCTAATAAAACCGATTTTTCTACCAGTTATGATTTCATCATAGATCCTGAAAAAAACAAACTAAAAAGAGCAATTTTTTCAACTGAAAATCTTGCCGGCCTTTTGAAAAAATATGATTTGGTGATTAAATAGATGATTGAATTGCTCATCTTCAATAAATTACAAATCAACTATTGCAGTAAGTTTATGTTTTTGTTAACAGGCTAGATGATTATATTCATTAAATTCGTTTATCAATTCAATAAATAAACCATGAAAAAGATCATAACTGTGTTCATCATAACTGTAGTTATAATTAGCAGCCAATTATTCACCAATTGTGAAGAAAAAAAAGAAACTACAAATGTTTCGAAACCGGCACCACAACAACTAACCGAAGCGCAACAAAAAGCTAATCAAGAGGCTAGAGCAAAATGGGAAGCTTCACCAGACGGCATCCAATACAAAAAATGGCAAAATTCGACGGAAGGAAAAAAAGTAAAAGCTAGTCATGACAAAATAAGAAAGCAACTTCAAGAATTCACAACCATGGAAGCGGTAGTAACTTCGGTTACGTTTGAGCGTGAAGGAGCAAATGGAAAAGGGCCAAAATGGCTATTGGTGCAAATTGAAGGCGAAACTTACATGATGCAATTTGTTTCTAAAGAGTTTGAACTATTGAAAAGCTTGCAAGTCAACGATATAATTAGCCTCAAAAGCCGCAGTGCTGGGTATTCCAACAATCATCCGTATTTAATTATTACGGGCGACTACATTGCAAAAGATAATAAAGTGCTTTTTAAACGCGACTTGAGTAAAAATAATCGTTGTTAAAATAGTCTTCTTTTACTTTTAATTTATTTTCATTATTTTTGAAAAAGATAAAATCTGATATTTGTCAGATATATACACGCAAAATTGGGCACCTAATCTGATTTTGTCAGACATATATATACAAGTTATAGCCAATTTTATAATTTAATCTTAAATATTAATAAACAAAAAAATAATAGCTATGGGCATATTTGACTTTTTTAAAAAGAAACCTCAAAAAAACAAATACCAAGTTTATCACGAATCAATTTCAGCGATTTTAAAATTGTTGGAAAGGAAAAAGAAGTTGGTAGAAAGGATAGAAAATGGAAAATCTATAATCGATTTTGAATTTGATACACTTATGGTCGAAAGAATGACCCTTGTCCAATTAATAAAAAGTGGAAATATTTCATTTTTAGGAGATGATTTAAAAAATGTTCTGTTAGAAATATTTAACGATGAGGAAATTAAGAAAGATGAAATAATGCATATTTGTAATTATCTACTCAACGAACAGAATAAACTAGTTAAATTATTTTAATGTTAGACCAAAGACATCCGTGCCCACAATAAGCATAAAAAATCCCGAGCGCAAACTCGGGATTCTTTTTTATTATAATAAAGTACTATTTCAAACTTGCTAAACTTTGTTCTAAAGTTGCAATTTTTGCCAAAGCATCGGCTTCTTTTTTGCGTTCGTTAGCAATGACTTGTTCGGGTGCTCCAGCTACAAATTTCTCGTTAGACAATTTGCCTTGCACCGAGCGTAAGAATCCTTTGGTGTAGTTTAACTCTTCGGTTAATTTTGTAATTTCTGCTTCCACATCAATAGCGCCTGTAATTGGTATAAAATATTCATTTGATTTCACACGATA
>CAMDQL010000099.1 GCA_945905915.1 Flavobacterium psychrophilum | reverse complement strand
AAGCCCACGGTATTGTAGTAGAAGAATTAAAGCAAACCGGTAATGCCGACTTGGCGGCCGAATTAATTCTGTTGAAGCCAAAAGAACTTCGCGCGTTTTTAGATGATTATGTCATTGGACAAGATCAAACTAAAAAAGTGATGAGTGTTGCCGTTTACAACCACTACAAACGTTTAATGCAAAAGCAATTAGACGATGAAGTAGAGATTGAAAAAAGTAATATTTTAATGGTAGGCCAAACCGGAACGGGTAAAACATTAGTAGCAAAAACCATTGCTAAAATGTTGAACGTTCCGCTAGCTATTGTTGACGCTACCGTATTAACCGAAGCAGGTTACGTAGGAGAAGACGTAGAAAGTATTTTAACCCGATTGTTACAAGCTGCTGATTATGATGTGGCAAAAGCCGAAAGAGGTATCGTTTTTATCGACGAGATTGATAAAATTGCCCGTAAAAGTGATAACCCTTCGATAACTCGAGATGTTTCGGGAGAAGGGGTACAACAAGCCTTATTGAAATTACTTGAAGGAACGGTAGTGAATGTGCCACCAAAAGGAGGAAGAAAACACCCCGACCAAAAATTTGTGGAAGTGAACACCCAAAATATTTTATTCATCGCGGGTGGTGCTTTTGACGGAATTGAACGCATTATTTCCAAACGATTGAACCGACAAGCCGTAGGGTATAGTTCGTCTTTAGGAACCGACCATATTGATAAAGACAATTTGTTGCAGTATTTAATTCCAAAAGATGTCAAAGATTTTGGGTTAATTCCTGAAATTATTGGGCGTTTACCGGTTTTAACACACATGGATCCTTTGGATGCAGCTACTTTACGTGCCATCTTAACCGAACCTAAAAATGCTTTAGTAAAACAATATGAAAAGTTGTTTGAAATGGATGAGGTAACGTTAGCGTTTGAAGAGGAAGCCTTAGATTATATTGTGGAAAAAGCCTTAGAATATAAATTAGGCGCTAGAGGATTGCGTTCATTGTGCGAAGCCATCTTAACCGATGCCATGTATGAATTGCCTAGTTCAAACGACAAACACTTGCAAGTAACTAAAGACTACGCCGAAAACAGTTTGAATAAAAATTTATTACAACGACTGAAAGCGGTTTCTTAATTATTATATTATACATAAACAACACCTGCTTGGTTTTCAAAGACTAGTGGGTGTTTTTTATTGCCTGAATTAAAAAAAGGAAGCTGTTTTACTTTCACCTCACACCTTCTAGGTCCACAACCATAACGTTTTGGTCCACAACCAGAAAAAACAATTACGCAAAGTAAAAGCAGTATAGCAAAACTTGTTTTTTTATTCATGATTAGAGTTGTAATAAACGTTCTAAATAAGTTCGTTCGTTAGACAAACGCGGCACTTTGTGTTGGCCTCCTAATTTATCTTGCTGTTTCAACCAGTCATAAAACAAATGAGGTCGGGCTACATGAAGTACTAACGGGTTTAACGTCATATTATTGTAGCGTTTGGCTTCATAATCAGAGTTGAGTGCTTGTATGTTTTCGTCTAAAGCTTGCGTAAATTTTGCGATATCTTCGGGCGGATTTTTAAATTCAACTATCCATTCATGCGCTCCTTTTTGGTTATTGGTCATGAAAATAGGCGCAACGGTATAATCTACCATTTCACAATTAAATGTTTTACAGGTTTTTGCCAAAGCGGTATCGGTGTTTTCTACCATCAATTCTTCGCCAAAAACGTTTATGTGGTGCTTCGTTCTTCCGGTTACTTTGATACGATACGGATTTAAGGATGTAAAACGAATGGTATCGCCAATTAAATAACGCCACAATCCCGAATTAGTTGTGATGACTAACGCATAATTTTTATGCAATTCCACTTGATTCAATCGAATTACGCGTTGGTTGAGTGTGCCAAAAGTATCCATTGGAATAAATTCGTAAAAAATACCATAGTCAAGCATCAACAATAATTCATCGCTCCCATTCTGATCTTGAATCGCGAAAAAGCCTTCTGAAGCATTGTAAATTTCGTAGTATTTAAAACTATCTTTTGGAAATAATTTTTTGTATTGTTCTTTATACGGTTCAAAACTTACGCCGCCATGAAAATAAACTTCAGCATTAGGCCACACTTCTAATAAGTTTGATTTTCCGGTGGTTTCCAAGGCTTTTTGTAACAGCACAAGCATCCAACTCGGCACTCCGGCTAGACTGGTTACATTTTCATTTACGGTTTCATTAATTATCGCAGGAAGTTTGGTTTCCCAATCGCCCATCAACGAAATTTTACTGCTGGGTGTAGAGCTAAATTCGGCCCAAATAGGCATATTATCAATCAAAATTGCCGATAAATCCCCAAAAAAAGTATTGTTGTCTTCATACAATTGCTTGCTTCCGCCTAAGCGTAAACTTTTTCCTGTAAACAATTGCGAATCTTCGTTATTATTTAAAAACAAACACAATAAGTCTTTACTGGCTTTGTAATGGCAATTTTCTAAGGCTTCTGCGCTCACCGGAATAAACTTACTTTTGGCATTGGTAGTGCCGCTCGATTTGGCAAACCATTTAATATTCGAATGCCAAAAAACATTTTGTTCGCCTTTTCGAGTCAATTCAATTAAGGGTTCTAATTCTTCATAGGAAGCAATCGGAACACGTTCTGAAAATGTAGTGTAATTTTTTACAGAACTAAAATCGTATTTTTTCCCAATTTGCGTGGCTTCTGCCGATTTGATCAAACTAAATAACAACTCTTCTTGTACTTCATGCGGATATTTTAAAAACAATTCCATTTGATGAATTCGTTTTTTTAAAATCCATGTGGCAAAAGAATTTATAATTTGTAGTGGCATTTAGCGCGTTCTATTTTGAATTATGAATTGGGAATAATAACTTTACCAAAAATAGCAATTTTTTTAAATAAATAGGCTAAAAAGAAAATCTTAACACAAATGATCTATCAAGGCACGCTGACTAAAATGCAAACTGAATTAGGTAACCCGATTCAGTATTATTTGGTTTTTGAAAATAGTTTTTTGAACCTCAATCAGCTTTTAGGGAAAGACCTTGCAATTGAATTTCAAGGGTATCAATGTTTGAATTGTAGAAAAGCGAAGAAAATTTTTCGTCAAGGATTTTGTTACGATTGTTTTATGAGCAGTCCGGCAGTGGGCGATTGGATCATGAAACCCGAATTATCCACAGCGCATTTGGATATTGAAGATCGTGATTTAGCGTATGAAAAACGCGTGCAATTGCAACCCCATGTGGTGTATTTAGCCTTATCGAGCGAAGTAAAAGTTGGTGTTACGAGAAAAACGCAAGTGCCTACTCGCTGGATTGACCAAGGCGCCGTGCAAGCCATTCCGATTGTAGAAGTTCCGAATAGATATTTAGCTGGAATTACGGAGGTTGCCTTGAAAAACCATTTTGCCGATAAAACCAATTGGCAAAAAATGCTGAAAAACGAAGTGCCTAACATGGATTTAATTGTCGAGCGCAATAAAGTATTCGATTGGTTGCCCAATGAAGTCAAAGACTATTTTCCAAAAGAAGAAAAAATCATTCAAATGGATTTTCCAGTAGTGCATTATCCTACAAAAGTAACCAGTTTGAATTTAGATAAAACCCCAAATTTTTCTGGAAAATTAGCCGGAATTAAAGGGCAATACTTACTTTTTGAAGACGGCACTGTTTTTAATGTGAGAACCTATGAAGGTTATGTGGTGAAAATGAGTTTGTAAAAAAAACTCCCAAAAACAAGTTGTCTTTGGGATTTTTATTTTTTATGATATTATATTAATGAATACTAATTTCATAAGGCATCATCGCTTGAATTCCTTTTCTGCTTTTTACACGTTTTATTTGTTCTAGCATTTGAAATCCTTCTTCGCCTAATTGCTCTTTTAAGAGTTGTTCTCTCGTTTGAAGTGCTGCTATTCCTGTAAAGTTGGATAAAAAGTCTTCAAAATTTTTCTCATATTCAGGAAAATTTTCAGTTCTATAACTAGTGGTTTTTCCTAATTTTGCAGCATATTTTATTGCGGCTTCAAGTCCTCCTATTTCATCTACTAAGCCTAATTTTTTAGCATCCATTCCGGTCCAAACTCTACCTTGAGCCATAGCGTCTACTTGGGCTGTAGACATATTTCTACCCTCGGCTACCCTTTTTAAAAATGTGGCATACGTTTTTTCAATGCTTTCTAATACATAGCCTTTAAAATTCTCGTCCATTGGTTCAAAAATGCTGTAACCGCTTGCATTGGTATGGGTTTTTACTTGTTCGGCATTGATACCAATATTTTTACCCAACTGATTCATGTTTGGTAACATACCAAAAACTCCAATAGAACCCGTAATAGTGTTTGGTTCGGCAAAAATGCGATTAGCATTTGCTGCAATATAATAACCTCCTGATGCCGCATAATTACCCATAGAAACCACAACTGGTTTTACTTTTTTAGTAATTTCTATTTCTCTCCAAATTAATTCTGAGGTCAATGCATTTCCACCAGGGCTATCCACTCGTAATACAATGGATTTTACGTCATCATCATTACGCGCTTCTTCTAAAGAACGCTTAATTGAGCCTTCGCCAATAACGTTAACATCGCCTTCACCACCCATTATTTCGCCTTGCGCATAGATCACTGCAATAATATCGTCTTTTGAATAGTCGTCAACAGTTAATGCGGCTGTTTTTGCATAATCTGTAATGCTAATGGAGTTGTATTTTTCTTTTTTATCGACTTTTAAGATATTTCGAATGGCGTTGTGATATTCATCTTCATAAGCAACTTGGTCTACTAGCTTATTGGCAAGCGCTAATTCTGGAGTTCTAGCTCCTAAAGTATTAGCAATAGCATCTAATTGTGCCACGGTTAATTTTCTGCTTTTAGCAATATCAGTAACAATGGTGTTCCAAATGGATTGCAGTAAAACTGTCATTTGTTCGCGATTTTCCGGACTCATTTCTTGGGCTAAAAATGGTTCAACCGCACTTTTATATTTTCCATGACGAATAACTTCAAATTTCACACCCGATTTTTCTTGTAACTCTTTTAGGTATAAAATTTCGGCCGAAAGCCCTTTGAAATCTACTTCACCAACAGGATTTAAATAAACCTTATTGGCTACCGAATTTAAATAGTATTCATCTTGACTGTAATAATTGGCATAAGCATATACAAATTTGCCTGTTTTTTTGAATTCTTCAAGTTTGTCTCGCACCGATTTCATTTGGGCTAACCCTAGTTGAGATTGGTTGTTAAGGATAGAAATACCCTTAATTTTATCATCATTTTTTGCTGCTTCAATAGCATTTAAAAT
>CAMDQL010000098.1 GCA_945905915.1 Flavobacterium psychrophilum | reverse complement strand
ACGATTACGTTAGTGATGGTAGTAGTTTTGGGGGTACATACAAATCAGTTGTTTTCTCTCCAGGTGTAGGTATAACTTACGGGTTCTAATTATTAAATAAAAAGTAAAATGAAAAATAAATTTATATATATAGCTATTATAGCGGCTGGCTTTGCTTCATGTGAACCAGAATTTGAAAATGAAGTAAGTACAAATTATTCTTCGGGAGAGGCAGACTTTACTTCTTATGTAGCCATTGGAAATTCATTAACTGCAGGTTACATGGATGGAACAGTTTCTAGAGTAGGACAAACCTATTCTTATCCAAACTTATTAGCACAACAATTTGCCTTAGTAGGTGGAGGTGCTTTTACTCAACCTTCATTTGCTGATGATGTAAATAATTTAGGAGGATTAACTTTTAATGGTTTACCAATTGGATCAACAAGATTAGTAATTGATGCCTCTCAAGGAAGACCAGAGAATATTGTTGGTACTCCAACAATCACACTTACACCACAAGCTATGGCTTATAATAATATGGGTGTTCCTGGGGCTAAATCATTTCACTTACTGGCGTCTGGATATGGAAATGCTGCAGGTGTTTTGTTAGGACAAGCTAATCCTTATTTTGTGAGACATGCAACAACACCTACTGCTACCGTTTTAGGGGATGCAATGACTAAAAATCCAACTTTCTTTACCAACTGGATTGGTGCTAATGATGTATTAGCTTATGCAACTTCGGGAGGGACTATGCCTGACAATCCATTAACAACAACTGTTGATGAGTCTCAATTGTCAGCAAATGATCATAATACAACAGGTAATGTAAATCCAGCTACTTATGGGCCTAATGATATAACAAATTCAAATGCTTATGCTAGTGTATATTCAAATATAATTAACACACTTACAAATGGTGGAGCTAAAGGAGTAGTTTGTACCATTCCTAGTGTAACTTCTATCCCATATTTTACTACAGTTAAATATAACGCATTACCTGCTGAAGCTACATCTTCTAATGCTACAGCAATTGCTTTGTATCAGTTTTTAGCTGTTGCGACAGGAGGTAGAATTTCTCAATTAAATACAGCTGCTGGTTCAAAAAATCCAGTTTTAATTAAAGATAATGATTTAAGTAATATATCTTCAACAATCCAGTTTTATGCTGCAAATTCTGGAAATCCATTATTAGTATCTAACGCAGCAGCACTTGGAGCAATTTATGGTCAAGCTAGACATGCAACTGCAGAAGATTTGGTAGTATTACCTGCTAGTTCTGTTATTGGACAACCAAATGCAACTGCTACAGCTCCTTTTAATGTTAATGGAGTAACATGGCCTTTAGCAAACAAATTGGTATTAACTGCTTCTGAAAAAGCAAAAGTGGCAAGTGCTACCAACGCATTTAATGCTTCAATACGTTCAATTGCTGCTACTAAAAATTTAGCGGTGGCTGATATGAATGCTATAATGACTCAGTTAGTCACTGGTTTGAGAATAGAAGATGGAACGATTTATACTGCTAATTATTTTTCTTCTGCAACTGCTAGTTCTGTTTTATTTTCTTTAGATGGAGTTCATCCAAACGCGCGTGGTTATGCAGTAATAACTAACGAAATAATAAAAGTAATTAACAGACATTACAATGCAAATATACCTTTTGTTTATGCTCCTAGTTTTCCAGGTGCAACAGTATTAGGTTCAAATTAAGAAAGTCTTAAATAATTTTAAAAAAGGCATCATTTTTGATGCCTTTTTTTTGTATTTTTAAATTATAAAAATGTAACCATGAATTTTATTATCAAATTATTTATCAGTTCAATTATTGTATTTGCACTTTCCTATTTTTTGCCTGGCGTACAGGTTACAAATATTATGGCAGCATTATGGGTTGCATTAGTTTTAGGACTTCTTAATACCTTTTTAAAACCGGTGTTGGTATTACTTACAATACCCGTAACGCTATTTACTTTAGGATTGTTTTTACTAGTAATTAATGCGATGATTGTGTTAATATGTGATTATTTTATTCCTGAATTTCAAGTTGATGGTTTTGTAACGGCATTGTTTTTTAGTATTTTATTGTCATTAAGCCAATCTATTTTGAATAAAATATTTGTAAGTGACAAATAATTTTATACCGAATTGAATTTCAATAAATTAAAAACTTGTTTGGGTTGTAAAAATTCTATAATTTTGCAACCCAATTTTTATGGTACTTAAATAAACAGATAATGAACATTACAAAAGCACAAGTTGATGCATTAAATGCTATTGTTACAGTAGCAATTACAAAAGAAGATTATTCCGATAAAGTAGAAAAAGTATTGGCAGACTATAGAAAAAATGCTGCTATTTCAGGTTTTAGAAAAGGAGCCGTTCCTATGAGTTTAATTCAAAAACAATACGGAAAAGCGGTTTTATTAGAAGAAGTAAACAAAGTTTTACAAACTTCGCTAAATAATTACCTAACTTCTGAAAAATTAGATATTCTTGGAAATCCTATTCCAGTGGTAACCGAAAGTATTGATTGGGATGCAGATCAATTTTCTTTTGACTTCGAACTTGGTTTAGCACCTGAATTTTCTGTGGATTTATCAGCTAAAAATTCGGTAATCAAATATAACGTAATTGCCGATGATAAAATGTTAACCAATCAGGTAGAACGTATTCAAAAACAATACGGGAAATTAATTTCGCAAGCTGAAGTTAAAGCTGATCATGAAGTTAGAGGTACTTTTACAAATGAAGAACAAGGCATCAATGCACAGGCTAATTTTGCGTTAGATATTTTTGCTGATAAAAAAGCAGCCAAAACATTTATCGGTAAAAAAGTAGGTGATGTAGTTACTATAGGAACAAAAGGGCTATTTGATGATGACCATAAATTAATGGATTACCTAAAAGTAGGTCATGATGATGTTCATGGTTTAGATATTAATGTTGATTTCGCTATTGAAGAAATCAATGCCGTTGAAAAAGCCGAATTAAATCAAGAGTTGTTTGATAAATTATTCGGACCTGGAGTAATTACTTCTTTAGCAGATTTAAAAGCAAAAATTAAAGAAGATGCCGAAGTACAATTTGCACAACAAGCCGATCAAAAATTCTTAAATGATGTAACCGATTTCTTAATCGATTCAACAAAATTTGATTTACCAGCTACATTCTTAAAAAAATGGATCAAAACCGTTGCCGAAACGCCACTTTCTGACGAACAAGCAGAAGAAGATTATGCAAAAGCAGAAAAAGGATTGCGTTTCCAATTAATCGAAGGAAAAGTAATGGCTGAAAACAATTTACAAATCACTTTTGAAGATTTAAAAGCACATACGGCCGAAATCATTAAAAAACAAATGGCACAATTTGGACAATTAAATCCATCTGATGATGAAATTAACGGAATTGTAGCACGTGTAATGTCAAATCAAGACGAAGTGAAGCGTTTATCAGAGCAAGTAATGAGCGAAAAAATGTTAGGTTTATACAAAGAAAAAGTAAAAGCCAAATCAAAAGAAGTAAATTACGACCAATTCATTAAAGCGATGTACGGAGAATAATTTCTCATAAAAAATAATTATCTTTGAGCGTCAAACTAGTTTTGGCGCTTTTTTATACCATTAATTTTCATTAAAAATACATTCAATATTATGAATTACGGAAAAGACCCAAGAGCTTCGCTCGAGATGGCGAAGCAATTTAAGAAATATGCTACCAAGCACCATGGCGTAAACAGTTTGTATTATGATAAAATTGTAAGCAGCATGACACCTTACATCATCGAGGAGCGCCAAATGAACGTGGCGTCTATGGATGTGTTTTCTCGTTTAATGATGGATCGCATCATTTTCTTAGGAACAGGAGTTGATGATTATGTAGCTAATATTATTCAAGCACAATTGTTGTTTTTAGAAAGTGTTGATGCTTCAAAAGACATTCAAATTTACATCAATTCTCCAGGAGGAAGTGTCTATGCGGGATTAGGGATTTATGATACCATGCAATTTGTTAAACCCGATGTGGCGACCATTTGTACCGGAATGGCAGCTTCAATGGGAGCGGTTTTATTATGTGCTGGAGCCGAAGGAAAACGTTCGGCGTTACCACATTCAAGAGTCATGATTCACCAACCATCGGGTGGGGCACAAGGTGTGGCTACCGATATGGAAATCAACTTGAAAGAAATGCTGAAATTAAAAAATGAATTATACGAAATCATTTCTAAACATTCAGGGCAGCCTTTTGAAAAAGTACATCAAGATTCAGAACGCGATTATTGGATGATTGCCGCTGAAGCAAAAGAATACGGAATGATTGATGAAGTGTTAACAAGATAAATTTGGTCGAAAGTCCAAGGTCATAATGTCAAAAGCAATGCTAAGACTTTACGACTTTAGACTTTACGACTTTAGACTAAAAATAATGGCAAAAGAAGTATTAGAATGTTCGTTCTGCGGAAGAAAAAAGCCGGAAACCAATTTATTAATTGCAGGTATCGATTCGCATATTTGCGATAAGTGTATTGAGCAAGCCCACGGTATCGTAGTAGAAGAATTAAAACAATCGGGAAATGCTGATTTGGCAGCCGAATTAATTCTGTTGAAGCCAAAAGAAATTCGTGCTTTTTTAGATGATTATGTCATTGGACAAGATCAAACTAAAAAAGTGATGAGTGTTGCCGTTTACAACCACTACAAACGTTTGATGCAAAAGCAATTAGATAATGAAGTAGAGATTGAAAAAAGTAATATTTTAATGGTAGGTCAAACCGGAACGGGTAAAACATTAGTAGCAAAAACCATTGCTAAAATGTTGAACGTACCGCTAGCTATTGTTGACGCTACCGTATTAACCGAAGCAGGTTATGTAGGAGAAGATGTAGAAAGTATTTTAACCCGTTTGTTACAAGCCGCAGATTATGATGTGGCTAAAGCCGAAAGAGGTATCGTTTTTATCGATGAGATTGACAAAATTGCCCGTAAAAGTGATAATCCTTCAATAACCCGAGATGTTTCGGGAGAAGGCGTACAACAAGCCTTGTTGAAATTACTTGAAGGAACGGTAGTGAATGTGCCGCCAAAAGGAGGAAGAAAACACCCGGATCAAAAATTTGTAGAAGTCAACACACAAAATATCTTATTCATCGCGGGTGGTGCTTTTGACGGTATTGAACGCATTATTTCCAAACGATTGAACAGACAAGCCGTAGGGTATAGTTCGTCTTTAGGAACCGATCATATCGATAAAGATAATTTGTTGCAGTATTTAATTCCTAAAGATGTCAAAGATTTTGGATTAATTCCTGAAATTATTGGTCGTTTACCGGTATTAACCCACATGGATCCTTTGGATGCAGCTACTTTATGTGCCATCTTAACCGAACCTA
>CAMDQL010000097.1 GCA_945905915.1 Flavobacterium psychrophilum | reverse complement strand
GTATCCAGTACAATAACTTTTCTCCAATCACTACCTCCTTCTGAAATTTCATAGGCCACCAAACTTCCATCTTTACTAAAGCTGATTCCGCCTAAGGATGAGGTTCCATCCTTTGAAAAAGTATTGGGGTCCAAAAACAGCTCTTCTTTCCCACTCTTATCTTTTCGAAAGAGTACGGATTGATTTTGTAGGCCGTTATTTTTATAATAATAGGTATAATCACCTTCCTTAAATGGAGCCGAAATTTTTTCATAATTCCACAATTTTTCCATTCTAGATTTGAGTTGATCTCTCAAGGGGATAGCAGATAAATAGCGGTAAGTTACATCGTTTTGCCTCTTTACCCAAGTTCCAGTTTCGGCACTTCGGTCGTCTTCTAGCCAATGGTACGGGTCGTTAATATTTTCACCAAAATAGGTGTCAACGTGGTCGATTTTTTTAGTTTCAGGATAAGTAATTTTTGTTTGTGCGTTCATAACAAGTGTACAAACAATAGCGGTTATTGTTATTGTTTTTTTCATAAAAAGGATATTGATTGAGTAACAAAGATATTCAATTGAACGGAATGAAAATGTTAATTATAAATCAAAATTTAAACGCAACATAATATTTCTACCCATATTATTAATACCGTCTGCTTTTAACCGCGATAAATGATTGACATATGTTTTGTTCAAAAGATTTGTTCCAGCAAGATTTAACTGTACCTCTTTTTTACCAATGGTGATCGTTCCGCCAAGTGATAAATTAACTAATAGATAATCGGGAGTTGGTGTTTCAAATTTGCTTAATTTATCTTGTTTAAAGGTGTAATTTAAAAAACACGAAACATAATTGTTTTTAATCCATTTATTAGAATCCAGTTCTACTCTTATGTTGTTTTTCCATTGGTAGGCAGGAATTAACGGCAAATTAGCACTGCCTTGCGTCCCAATTACATTTTCAAAACTACTAGTAAAATGTAACCAATCATAAGGATGCGGGTGAAAGTGAATTCCTATTTCACTTCCATACAACTGCGCATTATTTTGTGTGTAAATATAAACGTCATTACCATCAATTTGGTTACCGGTTGGAGTAATAAAAATGTAACCATCAATATGATTATAGAATCCGTTTGCAAAAACTTCAAAATGCTCACTTTTGTACTCTAAGTTAACATCTACTTGAACGTTTTGCTCTTTTTTTAATTCGTTAGTGCCTATTTCATAACGATTACTTCCTTCATGCACTCCATTTGAAGTTAGTTCTGATAAATTAGGGGCTCTAAATCCAGAAGCAATATTAATTCTTGTTGAAAGTGAATTGGAAAGACTGGTTTTGTATCCTAATGAGGCATTAAAACTATTGAATTGTTTGTTGATGGCTTCAAAATAACCTTCTTCGCCTTCAGTTCCGTGAGTTGAGGTGTTTATTTTTCTATTATCATAACGAATTCCGGCTTGTAAAACATTGGAATTCCAACTGTAATTTGTGGTTGCAAATGCGCCAAAATCGGCAACTTTTGCATCAGGAATAAGTAATTCTTCACCAAAGTTGGTGTTGGTTTGATCCATTCCTTGAATTCCAATGATGGTTTCCCAACGATTCATTTTTGGTAAAAAATATTTTATAGTATAACTTGCCGTTTTTAATTTCATGGATAACGCAATTTCATTAGCGGCTTCCAATTCTTTTCGGTCGTTTAACGAATAGCCAAAATCGGCTTCAATTTTCGAATTTTTAAAATATACTTTTTGGTTCAAACTCAACAAATGATTAGCTACTTTTTGTTTTGGAAAAAGCGGATTTCGAAAACCTGAATTTTCTATATCTTCTTCGGGCAAACCTAAATTTAAGTTGTTGTAATTGTATCTAAAATCGGTAGAAATTTTTGAATTTGAATAGCCAATTCCCGATTTAAAATCTTTTTCAATGAAACGTGTATTGATTATTCGATCTCCATTCGGAACTTCATAATCGGCATGTGAAGTGTAATTTCCTCGAAGGAAAAATTTGAAATTTGACGGACTGGCTTTAACGCCAAACGTAGTAGAAGTTCCTTGTGTATTCGTAAAATAGCTTTGTTCAAAATCGGCCAATTTTTCTTGATACGGGGCATATTTTTCCGAATTAAAATAAACTACACCGCCCAAAGCATCTGAACCATATAATAACGAAGCGGGCCCTTTAATTACTTCAACGCTTTCTATTCCGGAAGCATTTAAACCCAATCCATGTTCTTCTCCAAACTGTTGATTTTCCATGCGAACGCCTTGTGAATAAACTAAAACACGGTTGCCGCTCAACCCTCGAATCACAGGCTTACCAATGGAATTTCCTGTCGAAATCTGCGAAACTCCTGGAATGGTTGCAATACCGTCAATTAATGAAGTGGCTCCGTTTTCTTTCAGTGTTTTTACCGAAGCATGTTCTACTTTCATTACATTTTGCGATTGTATTTTATTATATAAAGTAGAAATAATTACTTCTTCTAAATGAATCTCTTTTTCTAAAAGCATTACCTTTAAAACGATGTCATCGCCATTGGTTTTTATTACTTCTTTTTTTGTTTGAAACCCTGTTCGTTGAAAAATAACTTCAGTTGTTCCTTTAGGTACAGATAGCAACTGAAAATACCCGTTTTCATCGGTTGTTGTTTCAGTATTGTTTTCTAAAACGTGAACGATAACACCCGATAATTTTTGCTGGTTGCTATTAGTTACGTATCCGCTAATTTTAAATTGAGAAAAGCCCGCTATTGAAAATAATAGCAAGAGTATATTGAATTGCTGTTTCATTTTTAAGTTTTTATTTGACAAATAATACAAAAATTTGTTTCACATCAGATTGATGCAAAACAATATGAGCCCCATAAAATAAAGCTATTGTAGTTATGAAATAAAAACAGGTGGTCCTCTTAGATAAAACGAAATTCCATCAGCAGTAATACAAGTTTCAGTGCTGTTGAATTGGTATGGAATTTCGTAAAACGAAGGAATAAAGTCAAAATGGAATACTTCTGGCAAAAGGAAAGCCGCAAATTTGAAATCACAAACCGGACAATCTTCGCTTTCGGTAATCGTTTTTTCAGAAGATTTAAAAGTCAAATGATGTGCGTCATCACAACATTCTGTTTTGGTAGTGTGTTCGTGCGAAAAAGCATGCACTGATTGATAGCATACCGCAAATAAAACGGCAAGCATCAAGCTAATGTTTATATATAATAATTTCTTTTTCACAATGGTAAAGATACTGCTTTTAGAGTAAAGCAAAAATTCAAACCACGAATTAACGATTTTTTAAGTTTTGATGGACTTAATTCGGTAGTTCGTGGTTATTCTGAATTACATTTTGTCATTTCGACCAAAGGGAGAAATCACATAAAGTGATCAATTAATGTGATTTCTCCTACGTCGAAATGACAAATTAGAAAACTAAACTAGATTATTCGCAACCAAGTATTCTGCAATTTGAATCGTATTCGTAGCCGCTCCTTTTCTTAAGTTATCGGAAACAATCCACATATTAATTGTGTTGGGTTGGCTTTCATCTCTTCGGATTCTTCCTACGAAAACATCATCTTTTCCTTGCGCATAAATAGGCATAGGATAGGTGTATGTGTCTAAATTATCTTGAACTGTTACGCCCGATGTGTTTTGTAAAATTTCACGTACTTCGTTCACATCAAATTCGTTTTCAAATTCAATATTCACGGCTTCACTATGTCCGCCAACGACAGGAATTCTAATAGCGGTTGCTGTAACGGCAATGGTTTTATCGTTTAATATTTTTTGCGTTTCGCGAACTAATTTCATTTCTTCTTTAGTGTAACCGTTCTCTTCAAAACTATCGCATTGTGGAATAGCATTACGGTGAATAGGATATTTATACGCCATATCACCTTGAATTCCTGCATATTCATTTTCCAATTGTTGCACTGCTTTTACGCCTGTTCCTGTAATGGATTGATAGGTGGAAACTACAATACGTTTAATGTCATATTTAGCATGCAAAGGCGCCAAAGCCATTACCATTTGAATCGTAGAACAGTTTGGATTGGCAATAATTTTATCGTCTTTGGTTAAAACCGAGGCATTAATCTCTGGAACTATCAGTTTTTTAGTTTCGTCCATTCGCCATGCAGAAGAATTGTCAATTACGGTAGTTCCGGCTGCAGCAAATTTTGGTGCCCATTCTAATGAGGTTTCGCCACCAGCAGAAAACAATGCAATTTCTGGTTTAAGATCTACAGCAGTTTGTAAACCCACTACTTTATAACTTTTCCCTTTCCATTCGATTTCTTTTCCAACTGATTTTTCTGAAGCAACTGGAATTAATTCGGTTACTGGAAAATTTCGTTCTGCTAATACCTGAAGCATTATTTCGCCTACCATTCCGGTAGCGCCAACTACGGCTACTTTCATTTTTCTGAGATTTAGTTTCACAAAAGTAGAGAATAATCAAATTACTTTACAAACAGGAATGCTATTTTTCACAAAAGTTATTGATATATTTGAATGAAGGTCGAATTATGATCTAAAATTTAATCACTTTCAACTTTAAGATTTAAAACGTAAATTTGCAACCGAATTTTTGTTTCAAGTGTAAGGTTTCAAGTTTCTAGTGATTTTTACTTTTAACCTGGAACCTGGAACCTGGAACCTGAAACTTTTTTAAAACGAATGAAATATTTCCACGAAAAAATCGAAGCCAAATGGCAACAATATTGGGCAAAAAACCAAACTTTTGCTGCGTCTAATCAATCGGAAAAACCTAAATACTATGTATTAGATATGTTTCCGTATCCTTCTGGAGCTGGATTGCACGTGGGGCATCCGTTAGGTTATATCGCTTCAGATATTGTAGCACGTTATAAAAGACATCAAGGTTTTAATGTATTGCATCCGCAAGGGTACGATTCATTTGGGTTGCCTGCTGAACAATACGCGATTCAAACAGGACAACATCCTGCAGATACGACTCGAATGAATATTGAAGGTGGTGTCGATAAATCAGGAAATGTTATTCAAGGATACAGAAATCAACTGGATAAAATTGGATTTTCGTTTGATTGGAGCAGAGAAGTTCGTACTTCAAATGCAGACTATTACAAGTATACCCAATGGATTTTCATTCAATTATTTGAATCTTGGTACAATAAAACAACCGATAAAGCGGAAAGTATTTGCACCTTAATGCAGGAATTTGAGAAAAACGGAAATACGCAAGTACATGCTGTTTGCGATGATAACATCACTTCGTTTTCTGCAGCAGAATGGAACGCTTTTTCATCGGAACAACAACAAAAAATCTTATTACAATATAGATTAACCTATTTAGCTGAAACCGAAGTCAATTGGTGCGCGGCTTTAGGAACCGTTTTAGCGAATGACGAAATTGTAAACGGCGTTTCAGAACGTGGTGGACATCCCGTAGTTCGTAAGAAAATGACCCAATGGAGTATGCGAATTTCTGCTTACGCGGAACGCTT
>CAMDQL010000096.1 GCA_945905915.1 Flavobacterium psychrophilum | reverse complement strand
ATCATCATGATTAAAAAACTACTTCCTTGACTAGTATGTTTTCCTAAACCACTCACCGCTAATGTAAAAATACATGGCCAAAGCGTACTACAGAATAATCCTACACTAGTAAATGCATAAACACTCACCATACCATCTGTTACCATACCTATAATAAGTGCTACAATACCAAGTGAAGAAAAAATCAACAACATTCTAGCTGGATTACCTTTACTTGCCATATCTGCCAATATCAATACTAATATGATTAGTGCATAAATATAAAATGGTGTCAAATCGTGTTTAGCAATAGCATTTACAAATAAGAAAACACCAAATGCTAAATAAGGAGCAATAAATCGTAATATTTTTTGCAAATTCATTTTATCAGTAAAAGCTTCTACAGCTCCTGTCCAACGACCAATCATCAAACTGGCCCAATACAATGAAATATAAGGAGCTACATCTTTTGTCAGAAAACCTAAATTTTTCTCCATGTAAGCAGGCAAGTTGCTCGCAGTAGATACTTCAACACCCACATATACAAATATCGCAATCATCCCTAAAATTAATTGAGGATACTTTAACGCTGAACTTCTAGTTGCTGCTTTATCATCTTCAGATTCTACAATTGCTTGAGGCTTGTCTGGTAAAGAAGAAAACTTAAGCAATATGGCTACTAATAGAAATGCTGCTCCTAAAATTAGGTAGGGTGTTTTAACACTCTCTATACTCATATCAGTATTTCCTGATGTTGCCGAACCGAAAATTGCAAAACTTACAATTAAAGGTCCAATAGTAGTCCCTAAATTATTGATTCCTCCTGCAAGTGTTAAACGCTGAGATCCTGTAGTTATTGGCCCTAATGCAATCGCTAATGGATTAGCTACTGTTTGCTGTAATGAAAATCCAAGAGCCACAATAAATAATCCCGACAACATTAAAGTAAACGAACCCGTATTGGCTGCTGGATAAAATAATAATGTACCTAAGGCAGAAATGGCCAAGCCTAAGGCCAAAGAATTTTTATAACCCAATCTATTGATTAAGTCACCTTTGGTAAGATACGAAATCAAAAGATACAATAAAGATCCAACAGTATAGGCAATGTAAAAAGCTAATGAAACTAATTGACTTTGAACTTGTGTCAAATCAAAAGCTTTTTTAAATACAGGAATTAAAATGTCGTTACTTGCTGCAACGAATCCCCAAAAGAAGAAAACAGTTACTAAAGGAATAAACTGTGCCCAGTTTGTTTTAATTTGGTTTGTACTCATAATTTAATTATTGGTTTAGTTTAGATTATTTAGAGTGAACGAATATAAGTTTCTCCTCCATCAGCCAAATTTAACTTAATTTTTGAATTAGAAGTCATTTGTATAGTTTTTATAGCATAAGATTTTGGATTTATCCCAATTAAATCCTTTACCATCATCATAAACAGTGGTTTTATTTAATTTTAGTTAAGTAAAAATATTGATGCTTAAATATAAAAAAACTTCATAATAAGATTTTTTCATGTATAGCCTATTTATTTACCATCAACATAATCCTGAAGATAGGAAAATCTTGGTGTTAATTTTCCATTATCGGTTATTTTGGCTCTGTATAGAAGGCCGTCTTTATCGTGGTTAAAAAAAGCAGGAATGACATGTTTCATAAACATTTCGCCAAAGCCCTCACTGGCATCTTTAGGCAATTCACAAGGAAGATTGTCTACTGACATTACCATAATGGAAGCCGGATGCGTGTATGAAACTTCTTTGTGCTCACTAGGCAGATAACCAAAAAATGGATCGGCAATGGTTGAAGCTTTTATCGTACAAGCAATAGGTCCATCAACGTCACAGGAAATATCGGCTACAACTTGAATTTTGTTATCTGGAGCTTGCAACATTTCGCGAGTTAATATATCTGGCGCACCATTTCCATGAAAATGACCAGCCATAAAAAGATCGGCTACCTTTGTAAATCGTTCAAAATCAGAACAATAATCAGACGGATTAGCATAAAAATCAGCTTTACTACTCGGTTTTCCATCTACTCTTTTGTTATAATCTAATACATCGATTTGCGTGTAAACGGCTTCGGAATAGTTTTTTGTTAAAAAATCTGATGCGGCAACTTGCTTAATTTTCATTCCGTCTAACATTTCTTTGGCGCCCATCCCTACTTTACCATGTCCTGTCAACACAATTTTAATATTAGGTAATATTTGACGTTTTAAACGCGCTATTAACTCTTCTTGATTTTTTAAAGTTTCGGCTTTAGCCAATGTAAATAAATCATACTTAATTCCAAAAGCTCTTATACCATTATAGGCGCCCACAATTCCAGCATAACGACCAAAACCAATGAGGCGTTTATTATTCTCGTCTGCAATAGTTTCATGATCGTATAAATCAATATTTTGGGCTAAAATAGCCTGTAATAATTTTCTATTATAAGGTTGTTTTTTAATAGTATGCGAAAAGAAAAAGTATTTTTTATTAGGAATCAACGCTTCTACAGGAACTTCTTTAACACCAAAAAATACGTCGCATTGAGTTATGTCCTCACAAACTTCTATCCCGTGTTCTTGATATTGCTCATCTGTGTAAACACGAATGGGCGAACTTTCAACAAATATTTCAATTTGTGGAAAAGTTGTTTTTAAACGAACAAGTTCTTCTGGTGTAAATACAACTCTTCTATCGGGTGGAGTTTTTCTTTCAGTAAGGATTCCGAATTTCATATTTTAAAATAGTGTAACTATAGGGTTAGTGAATGTTACAAATGTAACATTTTCAATACTTACAAGCAAACGTTTTTTTTAATGAAATATTCAGCGTAAATTTGCGAAGATTTAATTCTATTGGGGTCGACTGGTTTTGACAGCGAGTGGAATTAATTAGTAAGCACGTCGAGCATTGTATGTTTAGCTCGTAAATCCAAATGTACACACCTATAAACGGCGAAAATAATTACGCTTTAGCTGCTTAATCTGAATTAAAGTAAGATTTGCCTAGTTCCGACCAGGTCGGAAAGCTAGATTCTCCTCAAAAGCCTTGGTTTATGGCGTTTTATTTAGGAGAACCGTAAAAGTAAACCTAGGAACGGTAATGCTTTAAATCCGCTCTGACACTGATAAAGCTAAGTTAAAAGTGGCTGTTTTCTGCCTTGCTTTTAAACGAAAATTCAAGAGAAAACTAAGCGTGTAGAAACCTCTTTGATTGCTTGTTTGGACGAGAGTTCGATTCTCTCCGACTCCACTGTAGTAACAAAAACCTCTAAAGCAATTTAGAGGTTTTTTTATGGCATTTCTTTAATAAAATTTTTATAAAATCTAACATTTGATTTGAAAATAAATCAATGTCTCCAACCATCCCGAACTGATCCATTTTTTTTGAATCTAATTTTTTCCTACTTAAAAGACTCTAAATTCTATACTAATAATTGTTTATCAACTTGTATGTTTATAGTTCTTCAAATTATAGGTAAATTCTTTAGGAGTGCAGAGGTTAACTTTTTTAAAAACACGGTAAAAAGTTACTTCAGATTGAAATCCCGAATCTTTACATAGTGATTCAATAGAAAAGGTATCCAAATAGCCATTAGAAATTAATTGTTCAGCATGTGCAATTCGAAACGAATTTATGTAAGCGGAGAAATTTTTATAACCGCTTGCGGAAATTACTTCTCGAATGATATTAGTTGAAATATCAGTATCTGATGATAAATTAGTAATACTATAATTGGCATCTAAATAAAATTTATTTTTATCCATTAAAAGATTCAACTGTTCAAACAAATCTTGAAATTTAGATGTATCCACTGCAGTTTTTTTTGAGATGTGATTGAGTTTTGTAATTTGTAACAACAAGTTGGGACTTAACAAAATATAACTTGACATTAGTAAGGCAGTTATAGAAAAACCTATCATTGAAATAGAACTAAATAGATCTTTATCAATATTATAACCTATAAACCCAATTGAAACCCAGAAGAAAAGTAATACTCTCTGGAAGTAAAAAAAGAAAATAAAAAAACGCGTTGATTTTTGCATGGATAGGTATCGGGGAGAATTATAAAATGCAAATAATAAATAACCGCAAAGTAAAAGATAAAATATAGGATAAATTATACGTATTAAACGCAATATCAAATTTTTCTTTTGAACGGACATCAAATGTTGGGTTTCAAATACAAAACTATATCCCTCTCCTTTTATGAAATGTATCGGTTCGTAAAAATAAAAAATCAAGATAGAAACCAGTAAAATCACTCCTAAGTGGAGTAAATGTTGTACACTAAACCGACTTTTTTTCGCAATCAATTGCTGCAAACTGAAATAGTGAAAGATATTGTAAAGTGAATATACTATTGACATTAATGCTAGAATAGTTGCAGAATCGATAAGTTTAATGTTGTAACGGGTAAATAATATTAGTACTATGGTTGCGGTAATTAAACTAAAATATATTGCTAATGTTCCTATAAGCATATAGTTTTTAGAATTAATTTTCCTGAGTAACAACAGTGTGGTAAATACCAGAAGTACTGAAGCTGCAAATAATAAAAAATCTGGAATCGATAAATGTAAATTCATAAAATGATTTTAGATAATCAAACTTAGTAATAATAATATTAAAAAAAAAGTATATCATTTATTTGCAGAGGTTGCATTATATCAAAAACTATTTTTTGATATATATTAAGAATCTTTATTTTTTTTTGAGCATTTTATAATTACGTGTTTTGTGTGAAATTATAAAAATATGCAAATTAGATTATTACTATTAATCAATTTTGCGACATCTTTATTCTTTGGTCAATCCCTACATCATCAAATGATGAGTGCGCAAGGAGGCAATTCAATTGCTCCATCGGGTTTAATTGTGAAGTACACAATTGGACAACAATCGGTAACGGGAAGCTCAACAGGCACCTATATAGTGCAACAAGGCTTTCAACAAAGTAATTGGAATAAAATTATTGAACAGAACAATTCAGTTTCAATTAGCACTACCACTTTTCCCATTCCTTTTAAAGACCTAATCCATTTTACCTTTTCGGGTAATATAGGAGAAACTCTTTCCATTCAAATTTTTGATGTTTCGGGAAGAATCGTTTTCAATGACATTCTTCAAGTATTAGAGCAAACAACTGCATTAGATCTTAAGCATTTGCCTAGCGCCACCTATTTTGTAAAACTATCAAATTCAAACTATTTATACCATACTAAAATCATTAAAAATGAGTAAGAAATACCTTTTATTACTAGTATTGTTTTCGGGATGCTTTTTGCAGGCTCAAGAACTGTTTTTTTCCAATGGAAAAAATTTCACCAAATATGATTATAAAAATTCGTTTGGAAACACTAATTCTAACTTAAGAAGCGGCGAAGGTTCTTTTTATCAGTTAGGTTTGGATTTTAAGTTGAATAAAGCTACAGATAAATTAAGTTATGCTGTTAGTATTGTCTACAATCAATTTAATGCAGAAGGCGGCTCAAGTAC
>CAMDQL010000095.1 GCA_945905915.1 Flavobacterium psychrophilum | reverse complement strand
CTACAATGAATAGTGAATATGCGGTAGCAATTATCGGATCGATTAGCATTACATAAACTAAGATGGGAACAGTTAATATTGATCCGCCACCACCTGTTAATCCTAAAATTAATCCGATGCATAATGCTCCAAAATAGCCAAATAGTTCCATTAAAATTGCAGTATTTCTATTTTATTTCGATGTAATTTTATTTTTCCTTCGATTTCCAAAGCTTTTAACAAGCGCGAAATTACTACTCTTGACGTATGCATTTCGTAGGCAATTTCTTGATGCGTGTTTTGAATTTCGGTATTGCCAATTACTTTTGCTTTATCGGTTAAATACTTATACAAGCGTTCGTCTAAATTCATGAAAGCAAGTGTGTCAATAGCTTCTAACATTTCCATCAATCGCACGTTATAACTGTCAAAAACAAAGTTACGCCATGTTTTATATTTGGTCAACCAATCTTCCATTTTTTCCACCGGAATCATTAATAAAGACCCATCGGTTTCGGCAACAGCTCTAATTCTACTTTTTGCTTGTCCGATGCAACACGTTAAGGTCATGGCACATGTATCGCCACGTTCTAAGAAATACAACAACAATTCGTCTCCATTTTCATCTTCTCTCAAAATCTTAATTGCGCCATTAACTAAGAGCGGCATTGTTTTGATGTAATCGCCAATTTCAATCAAATAATCATCGGCTTTGAATTCTTTAAACGCAGCCACCTTTACAATTTCGTCAATAAGTGCTTCTTCAAAAATATAGCCGTAGGATTCAGTTAGTATTTCTTTCATAGATGAAAACTATTTTTGTAAAGATACTACTAATCTTTAAAAATCAAATGTTACTTTTGTTACACATGATTTGATATTCAGAAAATGCCAACACAACAATACCATAAAAATAACTTTCATTACCACACTTTTTGCGAATTTGAAGCAGTTGAAAGTTTGCCTAAAATTTTTAGTACACCAAATTATAAAAGTAAATCGGGGAGTAGTTATTTTTTTACGGAAGAAGGCGTTTACCGAAGTTCAAATCACTGGGGTAGAGCCGCTAATTGTCGTTGGCGTTTGATTACTACTTCAAAAGCAAAAATTAACAACGCCCAACAACGAATCGGTTTTGCGAAATGGACCGATTTTTATCCTAATAATGAAACCGAAGCATTATTTTATATTGAGGTGAATTTTGAAACTTCTGCGGTTACATTCCAACATAAAAATCATTTGAATTATGATGGGAAAGCAGTTGTTCGAACAGCAGCTGAAACTGCAAAAGTAATTCGGCAAATAAAAGAAGTATTGGAAACTGATGCTTGGGCCAAATATTATGACACAACCAATATCGACACTTTACGTCGAGATATTATTCATCAGTTATGTTTTTCTAGTTTATCTTTGTTGGAAATAAAACGTAATTTACTAGCACATTCCCATGGAAAATAAAGATTCACTCATTCTAGAAATTCAAAAAATCATTGATTTTCTAGCATTACATCAGAAAGATCAAGCCAATCAAAAATTAGTAGAAGTAAGTAATTTATTGGATGATATTATGGATGCTACTGAAAATGATGAGGATTTAGTAGAGTTCCATAAATATCAAATATTATTGAATCATTTGAATGTAAAGATCAACGGATAGGTTTCAACCTTACTAATAATTTATTTAAAAAAGGAATAAAGTAATTATAATTATTGCTACATTTGATTAGTATTAATCTCAAAACAATGACATTATGATATCAAAAAGACTCTTATTTTTGGTTTTGTTAGTTCCTTTTTTATTCAACAGTTGTAGTAATGATTCAGGAATTGATGTAAATTCAGTAGACACACCTTTAAATTTTGGAAATGAAGTGTCTAAAAGTTTTACGGGACGAATTGTTGATGAAAGCAATAATCCTGTAGCTAATGCGGCCATTACTGTAGGAAATAAATCCGCTAACACTGATATTAATGGTGTTTTCATCATAAATAATGCAACTGTTCATGAAAAATTTGCATTTATTAAAGCAAGAAAAACAGGATTTTTAGACGGATCTCGTTCGTTAGTTCCCACAAACGGAATGAATTACGCTCGTATTACTTTATTGTCGGGAACTATCGTTGGAACAGTTAATTCGGGTACTTCAGGAAGTGTTTCTTTAGGTAATGGATCTAAAGTCACTTTTGACGGTAACTTTAAAACAGAAACGGGTCAACCCTATACTGGAGCGGTGAGTGTAATAATGAAACACCTTGATCCTTCTGATCCTTCTACTGTTGATAAAATGCCAGGTATGTTATTGGCAGCAAACTCAAGTGGTGAGGAGCGCGTATTAGAAACGTATGGAATGATGAATATAGAATTGAGAGGTGCAGCTTCACAAAAATTGCAACTTTCTACAACTGCTCAAATAGAAATGCCAATTTCAACTTCACAATTAGCATCTGCACCAGCGACCATTCCACTTTGGCATTTTGATGAAACACTCGGCTACTGGAAAGAAGAAGGTGCTGCTACTAAGCAAGGTACTAAATATGTAGGTACTGTTTCCCACTTTTCGTGGTGGAATTGCGATGCTCAATTTCCAACGATTAGATTATGCGTGACAGTTGTAAATTCTAATGGTGTGCCTTTAGCAAATGTAAAAGTAGGTATTAGAAGAGCTTCAAATTCTTACACGGTTAACGGATTTACAAATAGTCAAGGACAAGTTTGTGGATTAGTTCCTGCCAATGAAACATTAACAATGGTCGTATTTGATTCTTGTGAAAATGCGGTGAGTACTACTTCTATTGGGCCTTTCTCAGCCGATACTACTTTACCAAATTTAGTGCTCTCTAATAGTTCCATTCAATCAACATTAGTTCAAGGAAATCTTCTTAAATGCGATGGAACAAATGTAACTAATGGATATGTGTTGATGCGCTATGGAAATCAAAACTTAATGGGTACAGTTACTAATGGCGCTTTTAGTTTGACCATGTTAGTTTGTAGTGCTACAAATACAGCTTTTAGTTTAGAAGGCTTTGATTATGATAATTTGCAAACAACAAATCCAATTAATTTTACATTTACTACTCCAATTACAAATGTGGGTAATATTACAGCCTGTAATTCCATTTCAGAATTTATTTCATATCGAATAGATTCTAATCCGGTAAGATACATAATAGCTAACATTACGGCTACTGTAGGAACTACATCTGGAACAAATTCTTCAGGATTATCTATTAACGGCTTTAATGCAAACTCTCCAAATACTAACGAGCGATTTTATTTATTTGGCAATACTAATATTCCCGGAATTTATACTACCTCATCATTTTCAATTGAATCACCAGAAACCGGTGGAATTAACATCCAAACGGTTAATGCGGTTTCGTTTAATTTAAGTAGTGTAGGTTCAATTGGTCAGTATATTGATATTACTTTTAATGGAACGTATACCAATTCAACAGGATCCCATGTCATTAATGGTGTGGCCCATGTTGTTAGAGATTATTAAAATAAAGTTCATTTGAATATAAATAAAAAAGCCACGTTTTACGTGGTTTTTTTATTTAATATTATTTCCGTTTTTTAAAGAGTATGATGCTTACTTTCCGATACAGAAGTTAGCAAAAATATTGCCAAGTAACTCATCGTTAGTTACTTCACCAGTAATTTCGCCAAAGAAAAATAAAGCACTTCTAATGTCAATTGCCATTAAATCAGATGAAATTCCAGAGTCTAAGCCCCATTTCACTTTCTGAATTTCTTCTAACGCTTTTAATAGCGAATCATAATGACGCGTGTTGGTTACGATGGTTTCATTATTGCGTAAAGCACCCGTATTTACAAAAGAAAGAAGTGTATTTTTAAGTTCGTCAATACCTGTTTTTTGTTTGGCGGAAATAAATATAGTCGAAAGTTGAAAGTCGAAAGTCGAAACAAGAGTCGAAATTTCTTTTATTTTATATTCCGAAAGTAAATCCACTTTGTTAAATATAACAATAATCGGCTTTTCAGGATGTTCTTGTTTTATTTCGTTAATATGCGGCGCTATACTTTCGACATTCGACATTTGACATTCGACTAAATATAAAACCACCTGCGCTTGCTCAATTTTCTCAAATGTTTTTTGAATTCCGATGCTTTCTACTACATCTTTTGTTTCGCGTATTCCTGCGGTATCTATGAAACGGAAACCTATACCTGCAATCACTAATTCATCTTCAATGGTATCACGAGTTGTTCCCGCAATGTCAGAAACTATGGCGCGTTCTTCGTTTAATAAAGCATTTAATAGAGTTGACTTTCCAACGTTTGGTTCGCCCACAATGGCCACCGGAATCCCATTTTTAATTACGTTTCCTACTGCAAATGAGTCAATTAATCGTTTCAGAACAAATTCAATTCGATTAATTAATTCATGAAAAGCAGTTCGATCAGCAAATTCAACATCTTCTTCGGCGAAGTCTAATTCTAATTCGATTAAGGAAGCAAAATTCAATAGTTCTTCACGTAATTTGGCAATCTCGTTACTAAATCCACCGCGCATTTGTTGCATGGCAATTTGATGACTCGCTTCGTTATCAGAAGCAATTAAATCGGCCACTGCTTCGGCTTGTGATAAATCTAGTTTTCCGTTTAAAAAAGCACGTAAGGTAAATTCTCCAGCTTGTGCCATTCTTGCTCCTTTACGAAGCAATAACTGAATGATTTGTTGTTGAATGAAAACAGAACCGTGACACGAAATCTCTATAACATGTTCGCCGGTGTATGAATTAGGTCCTTTAAAAATGGAGAGCAAAACTTGATCCAGCACTTTAGTATCATCAATAATGTGACCCAAATGTATTGTATGTGTTTTTTGCGTAGTAATGTCTTTTCCAGAAACCGATTCAAATACCTGAGCCGCTATAGTTATAGCCTCTTTACCAGATAATCGAATAATAGCAATAGCACCTGCACCCGATGGCGTAGCTAGAGCAACTATAGTTTCTTGTGGAATCATGTTTTTAATTTATTGTGCAAAGATAAATCAAAGTTAGAAGTTAGAAGTTGGAAGTTAGAAGTTTTTTTGTAGTTACACAAAGTCACACAAAGTGTAGCACGAAGATACACCATGTTCTTCTTTGCATTAAAAAAATCCGCGAGCATCAGTTAAATCCGTTTCATCCGCGTTCCCTTGCGTTTAATTTGTTACACAAAGTCACACAAAGTGTAGCACTAAGATACACCAAGTTCTTCTTTGCATTAAAAAAATCCGCGAACATCAGTTAAATCCTTTTCATCCGCGTTCTAAATTTTTTTTGAGTCCTTAGTGCTTTCCTTGTGCTCTTTGTGGTTAAATAAAAATTAAAAAACCACTTTCACATTGCTGATCAGTGGTTTTTAAGTTAAGGTTGGTTTAGATTTTTATTAATTGCTCAGCATAACTGGCATTACTAACATAGTTACGGTTTCACCTTCGTCTAAGCCATCAACAGGAGTTAAAATTCCTGCACGGTTTGGCATCGACATTTCTAATTGA
>CAMDQL010000094.1 GCA_945905915.1 Flavobacterium psychrophilum | reverse complement strand
ATTTTTGTATGGCTACGGTATACACTTGGTTGGGTACGGCTTTTTTAGAACAGCCTTTTAAAATAACGGGGTTGTCAAAATAATCGGTGTAGTCGAGTTTGTTTAAAATGTCTTCATACCAGGCGATAACGGCCAACTCTTTTGTGCCGTGAACGACGTGTAGAGCAAACGGCGCCAAATGAACCGCAACCAAAGCAAACGCCCAAGCGGGTAAAATGGCATCCGTAGCACAATACAAGGCTACATATTTGTCCTGGTACTTAGACCAATCGGTGCTTTTTAATTGGGCTCTAAAATCAGCTTCTTTCAGTAAAAAACCCTCCACTAACCATTGTGAAATATCAACCTCAACCACATGACCCTCCGGATAGTAATCTTCTAAATCGAATACCATCAAAGAACTTTGCGCTACTTTGTTTACTATTTCGTCCATGTTTTAGTTGAAAGTCAAAAGTCTTAAAGTCAAATGTAAATTTCTTTATGACATTTGACTTTAGTCTTTACGACCATTTTTACAGCATTCCCAATTCTAACTTCGCTTCTTCGCTCATCAAATCTTTACTCCATGGCGGATCAAATGTAATTTCTACTTCGCACGATTTTACAGCATCAATAGATTTTACTTTTTCTTCCACTTCTTGCGGCAATGTTTCAGCCACTGGGCAATTTGGTGATGTTAAGGTCATGACGATTTTTACATCGTAGTCTTCGTTAATCATCACATCGTAGATTAAACCTAATTCGTAAATATCTACCGGAATTTCTGGGTCAAAAATTCCTTTTAATACTTTGACAACGTCTTCGCCTAAGTTGATTGTATCGTTAAATTCTTCCATAATTTTAAGTTTTCAGTCTCAGTTTTCAGTCTCAGTTTTCAGTCTCAGAGCAATTATAAAACTGCGAACTGCGACTGAAAACTGAGACTCATTATTGCTTCGCTTGAAATGCCAAAGCATACATTTTTATTTGTTTAATCATTGAACCCAATCCGTTTGCTCTTGTGGGCGATAAATGTTCTTTTAATCCAATTTCATCAATAAAATCAGTATTAGCCTCCAAAATTGAACTTGGTGTTTGGTTTGAAAACGCCCGAATTAAAACGGCAATAATTCCTTTGGTTAAAATCGCATCGCTATCGGCTGTGAAAACAATTTTTCCGTCTTGCTCTTCGCCATGCACCCAAACTTTGGATTGACAACCTTTAATGATATTTTCATCTACTTTGTATTGCTCGTCAATTATAGGAAGTGTTTTTCCTAATTCGATGATGTATTCGTAACGCTGCATCCAGTCGTCAAACATAGAAAACTCGTCAACAATTTCGTGTTGTATGTCTTGTATTGTCATGTTATTTTTCGGTCAATTTCAAAATTTTGTTTACCAATTTTTCTATTTCAACAGGTGGAAATCCGTGATCAAATCCATTTGCCGCATATGCTACTTCATTAGAAACAAACGTAACATTAGCGTGTGCCGCACCATCATAAAATCGTTTTTCTGTGGGCCATTTTAAGTCTTTCACTTTAGCCAAATCTACTGCTTTGGTTAGCATCACAATTTCTTTCCAATCAGCCTCAGAAATAGTTGTTTTCTCTTGATAATCTTTAGCGTCTCGTGAACGAGAAACAAACAACACTTGATTTTCAACTTTGATATTTAAAAACAAGTTTCGAGCATTAGCCTCATATTTTATAACCGGAATATCTTTGTTTTGATAATTATTCACGTCGCTTTTAGTCGGTTTACAACTCACAAAAAACAAAAGTATCAGGCCTACTAAAAATCTCATACGCTTTCTTTTTAAGATAACATCATTTGTGCTTTTTTAACCGCTTCTACAAAGATATCAATTTCTTCCTTAGTGTTGTAAAAAGCAAAACTTGCTCTTATAGTCCCCGGAATATTGAAAAAATTCATAATAGGTTGCGCGCAATGGTGACCAGTTCTCACTGCTATACCTAACTTATCTATAATTGTGCCAATGTCATATGGATGAATCCCTTCAATATTAAATGAAATAACTGAAGTTTTATTTTCACTCGTTCCAAAGATTTTCAAACCTTCGATTTCTTGTAATCTTTTGGTTCCGTATAATAATAATTCGTGTTCGTAAGCTGCAATATCATCAAAACCAATAGCATTCATGTAATCAATAGCGGTTCCTAAAACAATTCCGCCTTCGATATTTGGAGTTCCTGCTTCAAATTTATGAGGTAAATCGGCATACGTAGTTTTTTCAAACGTAACCTCAGCAATCATTTCGCCTCCGCCTTGATAGGGTGGCAATTTTCGCAACCATTCTTCTTTTCCGTATAAAATTCCCACGCCTGTTGGACCACAAACTTTATGCCCAGAAAACACATAAAAATCACAATCCAATGCTTGCACATCTGGACGTAAATGTGGTGTGGCTTGAGCGCCGTCAATTAAAACCGCTGCTCCTACTCCATGTGCTTTTTTAATGATGTATTCGATTGGATTAACCGTTCCTAAAGCATTTGAAATGTGGTTAACGGTTACAATTTTTGTTTTTTCGGAAAGTAATTTATCAAATTCGGAAAGGATTAATTCCCCTTTTTCATTCATTGGGATAACCACCAACTTAGCTCCAGTTCTTTCACATAAAAATTGCCAAGGCACAATATTACTATGATGTTCTAAGGCAGAAACCATCACCTCATCACCTGATTTTAAAAGACTTGCAAAACCATTCGCCACCAAGTTAATTCCGAAAGTCGTTCCCGAAGTAAAAATGATTTCGTAGTTGTGTTTGGCGTTTAAGTGATTTTGAATCGTATTTCTCGACGCTTCATAGGCATCGGTAGCCAATTGACTTAATTTATGTACACCGCGGTGAATATTTGCGTTGATTTCGCTGTAATAGGTAGAAATAGCATCGATAACCACTTGCGGTTTTTGCGAAGTAGCTCCGTTATCAAAATAAACCAACGGCTTCCCGTTTACCTTTTGTGAAAGTATCGGAAAATCGGCTCTTATTTTTTGAATGTCTAACATATTACTAAGATTTATTTTACAAATCAAATCCCATATTTACACCTAATTTATCGGCGATAATACGAGCAATTTTTGCTTTTAATTCTGGTATTTTTACACTGTTGGTGACTTCGCTAGTAAATGCATACATCAACAAAGCTTTGGCTTCTTTTTTAGGAATTCCGCGTTGTTGCATGTAAAACATAGCGCTTTCGTCTAATTGTCCAATGGTACAACCGTGCGAACATTTGACATCATCGGCAAAAATTTCCAATTGTGGTTTTGCGTTAATCGTTGCTTTATCGCCAATTAAAATATTATTGTTTTGTTGGAACGCATCGGTTTTTTGTGCTTCTTTTTCTACGAAAATTTTTCCGTTGAAAACACCCGTTGAACTATCATGCAAAATTGTTTTATAGTTTTGGTGGCTTTCACAATTTGGTGTGGCATGTTGCACTAAAGTATAATGATCTACGTGTTGTTTATCGCCAATAATAGTAATTCCTTTTAAGGTTGAATCGATTCGTTCCCCTTGATGATAGAAATTCAAGTTGTTTCTGGTGATGTTTCCGCCAAATGAAAATGTATGCACTACTACTCTGCTCTCTTGCTTTTGAGCAATGTAAGTATTGTCAATCAAATTTGCGGTTTGTACATCGTTTTGTACTTTGTAATAATCAACAATCGCACGTTTTTGAGCGAAAATCTCGGTAACCGAATTCGTTAAAACCGGATTTGAATTCAAACTTTGGTGACGCTCTACGATTTGCACATGCGCGTTTTCTCCAACAATGACCAAATTTCTTGGTTGTACCATTAAAGCCGCTTCGGTTCCTGTAGAAAAATAAATAATTTCAATCGGTTTTTCTACTACTTTACTTTTCGGAATGTTGATATAGGCGCCTTCCAATGAAAAAGCCGTGTTTAAAGACGTTAAACTATCTTCTTTATTTGCAATTTGATTGAAATAACTATCAATTGCCATTTTATATTTTGGTTTGGTCAATGCCGAAGACATCAAACAAACATCTAAACCATCGTGTGTAGTAGAAGACAAAAACGAACTAAAAATTCCGTCAATAAAAATTACTTTATACGTGTCGATTTCGTGTAAGAAATACTTTTTTATGTCATTAAATTCAATAGCATTATCTTTCTTTGGGAAAACCGAAAAATCATTTTTCAAAATCGCATTTAACGACGTGTATTTCCATGCTTCCTCTTTTTTTGTGGGAAAACCTTTGTTTTCGAAATTTTTTATAGCTTGATTTCGAACTTCATGTAAATCTTCATTGTCCTTGATTTTTTCTTCAAAGGCCATGAAGGAAGCTAATAATTTATCTTTTAATTCCATTGTTCAATATTTTGTTTCAGGTTTCAAGTTTGCTTCGCCTGTTCGCTAAAAAGCTCGAGTCAGGTTATTGGAACTTGTTTCCTTTGAAATCTTTCTTGTTTAAATAAGTGATGAAATTTTTGATTTTACCGCTTAATTTTTCATATTTGTTTTTTAACTCTTTAAACTGTTCTTCCGAAATATATTCGCAATCATACAGTCTATAAATTTGAGATCTGGTTTCTCCTGCCGAACCTTTTGCTATTGATAAAAATTGACGAAATTCCAAATTTCCATCTCTTTCAAAACCTTCAGCAATATTGTCCATTACGGAACCAGATGATGCTTTTATTTGTTCTTTAAATCTAAAATCAGTTTTTAAATCTGTTTCTTTTGAAAGTATAAAAACTTCTTTTGCTAATTTTCTGGCTTCTTGCCAAATTTCTAAATCTTCGAACTTTGTAATTGTTGCCATGGCGTATATAAAATTAAATTTGTCGTGTGTATAAATGAGGTTTTAAAAACCTGAAACTTGAAACCTGAAACGAATTAAACTAACTCGTTTTTAATCCAATCGTAACCTTTTTCTTCCAGCTCTAAGGCCAAATCGGCTCCGCCTGTTTTTACGATTTTTCCATCCATTAATACGTGAACGAAATCGGGAACGATATACTCTAACAAACGTTGGTAGTGCGTAATGACTAACACCGCGTTGTTTTCGTTTTTCAATTTATTCACTCCGTTAGCAACAATTCGTAACGCATCGATATCTAAACCAGAATCGGTTTCGTCTAGAATTGCGATTTTTGGTTCCAACATTGCCATTTGGAAAATTTCATTACGTTTCTTTTCACCACCCGAAAAACCTTCGTTTAGCGAACGCGATAAAAATTTACGGTCCATTTCTAATAATTCTGCTTTTTCACGAATTAATTTCAACATTTCATTCGCAGGCATTTCCTCTTGCTTGTTTGCCTTACGCTTTTCGTTGATTGCCGTTTTGATGAAATTCGTCACCGAAACCCCTGGAATTTCTACAGGATATTGAAATGATAAGAAAATACCTTTATGCGCTCTTTCTTCTGGAGCTAATTCCGAAATTTCTTCTCCGTCCAAAAAGATTTCTCCTTCAGAAACTTCGTAATTTTCATTTCCGGCAATGATTGAAGATAAAGTAGATTTTCCGGCACCGTTTGGTCCCATAATCGCATGTACTTCTCCTGCTTTGATTTCAAGGTTGATTCCTTTTAATATTTCTTTGTCTTCAACAGACGCATGTAAATTTTTTATCTGTAACATTTTATTTAGTTTCAGGTTTAAAGTTTCAAGTTTATAAAATGTTGTTCTTGAAACGTTTATATTAAATTATTTTTAAATTCTATTATAATTGTTTTTTATGTTCAGGTATAAC
>CAMDQL010000093.1 GCA_945905915.1 Flavobacterium psychrophilum | reverse complement strand
ATCAATTCATTTTGATTATTGCTATTTTTTTTACTAAGCGAAACAATACCGTTAGGATTTCCATCGGTAGCATTTTGTTCATCCTTCGAATAATTCGAAAAACCATTGGTAGAACTTATGGTTCCACTCCACTCATGAAGCACTCCATCTACTTTACAACTCCATCTTAACATACCTGAAGAACTACTGTTATTAGCGCTTGGGTCAATAGCAGGATCTATGGGTTCATTGCTGCAAGAATTCAAAACAAAAGAAATTGCAATTAATAAAAAGAATGCGATGGGTTTAAGTGATTTCATAAATTAATAGATTAAGTTTTCAAATATAAAACTAAATTTTATTTTTTGGCACTCTAAAGAGTAAAAGTAATCCTACAATGAAAAATAAAATTAAAAATAAAATAGCGTTTTGAATACGACCAGTAATATCAGCAATATACCCATAAGTTAACATCCCTATGACAATGCCTATTTTTTCGGCAACGTCATAAAAACTAAAAAAAGAGGTAGTGTCTTTTGCATCTGTTGGAATCAACTTGGAATAAGTTGAGCGCGATAACGACTGAATGCCTCCCATCACTAATCCTACACAAAATGCAGCTATGTAAAAATCATTGGGTGTAATTACAAAATAGGCATACGTACATATGCAAATCCACAAAAAATTTAACACTATTAAAATCTTTATGTTTCCATATTTTGAAACCAATTTTGAAGTGATCCAGGCACCAAAGACCGCTACTAATTGAATGACTAAGATACTGACGATTAAGCCAATTGTTCGTTTACTATCACTTCCCCAATTTACTTCTTTTTCTCCAAAATAGGCCGCAATGATCATTATAGTTTGAACAGCCATACTGTAAACGAAAAAAGCACCTAAATAACGTCTAAGCGCTATGATGTGATTGATTTGTTGCCAAACTTTAAGTAATTCTTTAAAGCCGTTAAAAATAATATCTACGTGTAATTTCTTGTCGTTTCTGTTATTTGGTAAGTAATAGTAAGTATATTGACTAAAGCCAATCCACCATATACCTACTAAAACAAAAGAATAACGCATCATTTGAATGGCTTTACTTTCATCAACCAAAAGAACCATCGCTAAACAAATAAGCAGCAAAATTACACTACCTATATAGCCTAAACTAAACCCTTTTGCACTGATGCGGTCTTGTTGTTCTTTAGGTGCAATATCTGGAAGATAGGAATTATAAAAAACTAAACTTCCCCAAAAACCTATTAATGCCAGTAAATAAAACAGCAAGCTTATAACTATATTTTCTAATAAAAAAAAGTACAAACTCATGCAGGAAATTGAACCGAGGTAACAAAAAAACTGCAAGAAAAATTTCTTATTACCTAAATAATCTGCTATACCAGAAAGAAGTGGTGAAATAATTGCTATAATTAAAAATCCAATAGCGGTAACATAAGGAATTAGAGCATCACTTTGAATTGTGAATCCAGCAAGTTGAATTTCTTCGATTTCTTTTTGTCTGAATAAAGCACCGTAATAAATTGGAAAAATGGTTGAAGCAATTACTAAAGTATACACCGAATTTGCCCAATCGTAAAAAGCCCAAGCCTGCATTAATTTGGGAGATCCTTTTTCTAAATTTTCCATATATTAAAAAATCCCAGCGTATTAAGTTGGGATTCAAATATAGTATTTTATTTAGTTATTTAAAAGTAATACCGAATTTTGCAGCTTCGGCTTTAGCCTGAGGTAATAAAGCTGTTAATTCTTTTATACGGGTTTCGTTACTTGGGTGTGTACTTAAAAACTCAGGTGGTGTTTTACCTTTCGAAAGTTCAGACATGCGTTCCCAAACTTTAACCGCATTAATAGGGTCATAACCTGCAATAGCCATTAATGTTAATCCAATCATATCAGCTTCACTCTCGTGACTTCTACTAAATGGCAATACTCCTAACACTTGCGAACCCGCACCATATGCTTGCATAGCTTCATTTTGGTATTTTGGCGTATATTTTTCAGCCGCTACAGCAGCGCCAACAGCGCCTATTTGTTGCAATAAACCAGCACTCATTCGTTGTTGTCCGTGATTTGCTAGAGCATGTGCTACTTCGTGTCCCATTACAGCAGCAATACCAGCATCGTCTTTACAAACGGGTAAAATTCCGGTATAAAAAACAATTTTACCACCAGGCATACACCACGCATTAAGTTCTTTACTTTCTACCAACTTATATTCCCATTGATAGTCTTTTAAATAGTCTGGTTTGCCGTTTGCTGTTAAGTAACGCTCTGCAGCAGTTTTTATTTTCGAACCAATGGTTTCTATTCGTTTAGCATCTGTAGTTCCTTTAATAACTTTATTTTCTGATAAGAATTGATTGTATTGCTGAAAAGCAGAAGGAAAAATTTGACTATTTGGTACAAAAGCCATTGTGCTTTTTCCGGTAAACGGATTTTTAGCACACGAAATAATCAATACAAAAAGCAGCAAAAATTTTAGGTTATTTTTCATAAAGCAATTGTTTATTTTAATTACAAATTTACTCATTTTATTATATTTTTATGATGGTAATTTTATATTTTTTTTAATTATTAAATTTACTTTCTATTTCATTTTTTAACATAAATAAATAGAATATACACCTTAATTTATTGTAATTTGCATAAAAATAGTGAGCATGTCAAAAAATATAAACAAAGTGGTTCCAAGCCAAAAAATCCCTAAAATAATTATTGTAATTGCGCAATTTTTACAAGCTTTTTCTAAGAAATTAGCCACTTTGTATGCTGCAAAATTATTTACAACTCCTATAAGACATAAAATGCCAAAAAGAGAATTGGCAATGGATCAAAATAGTACACAACATATTATGCAAGTTCCTGCCATTAATAAAGAAATTGTGGTTTATGAATATGGTAAGAGTGATAAGAAAGTTTTATTAGTTCATGGTTGGTCTGGAAGAGGAACTCAATTAGTAAAAATAGCTGACGAATTAATCAAAAAAGGTTTCATGATTATTAGTTTTGATGCACCTGCACATGGAAAATCGAAAGGTAGTTTTACTATTATGATTGAATTTATTGCTTCCATTTTGGAACTAGAAAAAAAATATGGCCCTTTTGAATATGCTATTGGTCATTCTTTAGGAGGAATGTCGATCTTGAATGCGTTAAAACAAAATTTTACTGTAAAAAAAGCAGTTACCATAGGGAGCGGAGATGTAATTCAAGATATTATTGATGATTTTGTTAAAATTTTAAAACTTAAACCTGAATATGGTTTGCGCTTAAAAGATCATTTTGAAACCAAATTTGTAGGAAAAATGGATGATTACTCAGCTTATAAAGCAGCACAAATGGTTCAAATTCCTGTTCTTGTAATTCATGATCTAAATGATGGTGATGTTTCGGTTAACTCTGCCTATCATATTGACAAACACTTAGCACATTCAGAATTATTAATTACTGAAGGATTAGGGCATCGGAAAATTGTTGGTGATCCAGCAGTAATCGAAGCCATTCTTAAATTTATTGAATAAAAAAAGAGTAACATGAGTTACTCTTTTTTTATGAATTATATTCCTGCTATTTCTTTTAATTCTTTTACAAAACGTTCGGCTAAAACATCTGCTTCGTTTTGTGAAGGCGCTTCAGTATAAATACGAATTATAGGCTCCGTATTTGATTTTCTTAAATGCACCCATTCGGTTGGAAAATCAATTTTTACACCATCAATTGTTGTGATATTTTCAGATTTGTATTTATCTGTTAAGGTTGATAAAACATTATCTACATCTATTTGAGGCGTCAATTCAATTTTATTTTTACTCATAAAATATTGCGGATAACTTGCTCTAATTTCGGCCACCGTTTTATCTTGTTCGGCTAAATAGGTTAAAAACAAAGCCACGCCAACCATACTATCGCGTCCATAATGTGAAGATGGATAAATAATCCCTCCATTTCCTTCACCGCCAATAATTGCATTGGTTTTCTTCATTAATTCGACTACATTTACTTCTCCCACAGCACTTGCTTGATAGGTTCCGCCATGCTTTTCGGTAATATCTCGTAAAGCACGAGAAGAAGACATATTTGAAACGGTATTTCCAGGAGTTTTAGACAAAACATAATCGGCAACAGCGACCAAAGTATATTCTTCGCCAAACATTTCTCCATCATTAGAAATAAACGCTAAACGATCTACATCTGGATCCACTACTATTCCAAAATCAGCTTTTTCTGCAACAACTAACTTACATATATCTCCCAAATGTTCTTTCAACGGCTCTGGATTGTGTGGGAAATGACCATTGGGTTCGCAATATAATTTTACCACTTCAACACCCATTTGTTCTAGTAAATTAGGAATAATGATACCTCCCGACGAATTAACACCATCGACTACCACTTTAAACTTTTTAGTTTTTACCAAATCTGCGTTAACCAAAGGCAATTCAAGTACTTCATCAATATGAATATCCATATAGGCATTGTTCTCAGTTACTTCTCCCAAATTATCGACATCAGAAAAATCAAATGCTTCCTTTTCTGCAATTTCTAAAATTAATTCACCTTCTTTTCCGCTTAAAAATTCGCCTTTTTCGTTTAATAATTTCAAAGCATTCCATTGTTTTGGATTGTGTGAAGCGGTTAAAATAATTCCGCCATCTGCTTTTTCTAGTGGTACCGCAATTTCAACTGTTGGAGTAGTTGACAAGCCTAAATCAATGACATCAATTCCTAAACCAACTAAGGTATTCATGACTAAATTATGAATCATTGTCCCTGAAATTCGTGCATCGCGACCAATAACAACTTTTAATCGTTCATTTCCTTTTGAAGCATGTCTTATTTTTAAAAATGAACCGTATGCCGATGCAAATTTTACAGCATCGACTGGCGTTAAGTTATCTCCTACTACTCCACCTATAGTTCCTCTGATTCCAGATATCGATTTTATTAATGTCATTTCTTACAAATTAATTTTAAACTACAAATATAAAAGATGTAGTTGGCAAAGTGACACATACACGACTATTTTTTTTATATTTACAAAAAAGAATGTACCAAAATGAATTATCTGGCTCATGTTTATTTGTCTGGTTCAAATGATTTGATAAAAATTGGGAATTTTATGGCCGATAGCGTCAAAGGCAGTCAATATCTGAATTATAGGAAAGAGCTACAGATAGGAATTTTACTACATCGGCACATTGATAGTTATACTGATGCACATCCTATTTACAGACAAAGTAAGCATCGATTACATGAAAAATATGGTCATTATTCAGGTGTAATTATGGATATTTTATATGATCATTTTTTAGCGAAAAACTGGGGAAAATATTCGTCTATTTCGCTACCAGATTTTGCGAGAGATTTTTATAAAATATTGGAGAATAATCTTGATCTACTTCCTGAAAAAACGAAGAAAATTGTTCCTTATTTAGTAACTCAAAATTGGTTTGAAAGTTATGCATCAGTAACTGGAATTGAAAAAATACTTTTTCAAATGGATTACAAAACTCAGCATAGAGTTGCGATGCAAGAAGCTGTAGTAGAACTAAAAAACTATTATCAAGAATTTGAAAATGAATTCACTTTATTTTTTGAAGAATTAATGCTATCATGCGAAGTAAAACGCTCTGAGTTTTAATAATTTTTTATTTAAACAGAATAATTTACCTTCGTAAAAAATACAACAATACAATGTCATCAAAAAAAAGGAATTCCTTTCAAACCATACTATATAAGAATTTTAGACGGTTAGAGGGGTTT
>CAMDQL010000092.1 GCA_945905915.1 Flavobacterium psychrophilum | reverse complement strand
GGTCTTAAGTGTTAAACCAGTTCCAATTGCTGTGCTATAATATCCTGCAGGAATTTGTGCCCAACTAGTTAATGAACATAATAAAAACGTTAATAGGGTAAAGCTTTTTTTCATATTTATTTATTTATTTTTCTTTCTAATAATGCCATATAAAATCCGTCAAAGCCGCTTTCGTGGGCTAATACTTTTTTATCTTGAACAAATGTAAACTCTTTTCCTATTTCTGTACTTAAGAAATGCTTAATTTGTTCTTGATTTTCTGAAGGTAACACCGAACAAGTAGCATACACTAATTTTCCGCCTGGCTTAACAATTTTGGAATAATTTTCTAAGACTTCGGCTTGAATTTTTTTAATATTCTCAATAAACTCAGGTTGTAATTTCCATTTGCTATCTGGATTTCGTTTTAAAACACCTAATCCACTACAAGGAGCATCAATTAAAACGCGATCGGCTTTTTCGTGTAGTTTTTTTATCGTTTTAGTGCTTTCTATGACTCTAGGTTCAATATTAAATGCACCGTTTCGTTTCGCTCTAATTTTTAATTGCTTTAATTTACTTTCATATAAATCCATTGCAATTAATTGTCCTTTATTTTCCATTAACGAAGCCAAATGCAGCGTTTTTCCCCCAGCTCCAGCACAAGTGTCAACCACTCGCATTCCTGGTTTTACATCTAAAAAGTATGCAACTAATTGAGAAGAAGCATCTTGTACTTCAAAAAAACCGTCTTTAAATGCATCCGTTAAAAACACATTTGCTCTTTCGGTTAATATCAAAGCATCAGGATAATCATTATGAAACTCGGTTTCAATATTTAAATCCATTAAAATCGCTCTTAATTTTTCCTTTGTCATTTTAAGTTTGTTAACTCTTAAAATTACTTTTGCTTGTTCGTTTTGAGCAGCCAATTCTTTGGTCCAAATTTCTTCACCTAACTCTTTAACTCCCAACTCATCCATCCAGTCTGGAATCGACTCTTTGAATTTTCTAGTTTTTGTTAATTCGTCAAATTTTCCTTTGATTCTTCTTACTGGGGTTTCCTCAAAATATTTCCAATCGGGTAGGGTGTAACCTCTAAGAACAGCCCATACGGCAAATATGCGCCAAATTTTATCTCTGTCAAACGGTTCTTTAACTTCGGCAATTTCTACATAAAGTCTTTTCCAACGCACAATTTCATAAATTGTTTCAGCAACAAATTTTCTATCGTGACTTCCCCAACGCTTGTCTTTTTTTAAAGCTCTCGCAACAACTTTATCGGCATATTCTCCTTCATTAAAAATCGCCATTAGCGAATCTATTGTGGTGAATACTAAATTTCTGTGTAATCTCATTTTATAGTTTAAATCATTCCGATAATTCGGGAGGCAAATATACGAATTTAATAGTTTTATTTATCTATAAATGCAAAGCCCTTTCAATAATTTAATTTAATTAATTTGTTTCGAATTGTGTAACTTTGATTTAATTCTTTTTTTATGAAATCGCCATTAACATAAAGTTTATATAAACACACACCTTTAATTAGAAAGCCGATTCTAAATAGTAACGCTAAAAAAATTTAACATATGAAAAAAATAATCGTATTTCTTTTTGTAATTGTGTCAAACGCTCAAAATAAACCAGTAGTTTTTGAATCCAAAGTTTTATCAGAATCAAAATTAAGTTGTAGAGCTATTATTGTGGATAGTGACAAGGTTTGGATGGGAATGGATAAAGGAAGATATGGTTTTTATGACAAGAAAAAGGATTCTTTACACATTCACACTATTCAATCAGTCAACTCAGCAACCGAATTTAGAAGTATAGCTGCAACAAAAGAAGCTGTTTTTATTTTGTCTGTTGGAAATCCAGCTAAATTGATAAAAATTGATAAAAATTCGTTGCTAGAAACTATTGTATATTCTGAAGAAAACGAGAAGGTTTTTTATGATAGTATGCAATTTGTAGATGATTTAAATGGTTTTGCAATGGGTGATCCTACCGAAAATTGTTTGTCATTTATTAAAACTACAGATGGAGGCAAATCTTGGAAAAAAATTCCTTGCGAAAATTTGCCCAAAGTTTATGAAGGCGAAGCGGCTTTTGCTACTAGTAATACCAATTTAATTGTAAAAGGAGAATCGATTTTTATGGTTTCTGGCGGAAAAAAATCGAGAATATTTGTTTCACATGATTTTGGCACATCTTGGCAAGTTTATGAAACTCCAATAGTACAAGGTGAAGAAATGACGGGAATTTTTACTGCCGATTTTTATAATGAGAAAATTGGAATTATTGCTGGAGGAAATTATTTAAAGCAGCTACAAAATTGGTCAAATAAAGCGATTACATTAGATGGTAGTAAAACTTGGAAATTGATTGCTGATAAAGCAGCTTTTGGGTATGCTTCTTGTGTTCAATTTGTACCTAAATCAAAAGGTAAAAAGTTGGTTTCAGTTGGTGGAACCGGTATTTATTATTCTGAAGATTTTGGCAAAAATTGGACTAAAATATCAGATGATAAACATTTTTACACCTTTCGATTTGAATCCAATAAAGTGTTTTATGCCACGGGTAAAAATAAATTGGTACGGTTTGATATTAAATAAAAAAAACGCCCAAATAATAGGAGCGTTTTGTAATTAATCTCTTCTTTTATCGCGCATTTGCTTTAACAATTGACGATTAAAATCGTCTTCAGCTTTTTTGAGTATGATGATTTTTTTTGCACTTATAACACCGTTCAAATCTTTAATAAATTTTTTACGAAGTGCAAATAAATTTTCTTCAATAGTTTCCATTTGTGCTAAAAGCGAATTAGCTTCTTTTTCCGAAAGTTTTTCAACACTACCAGGCTCAAATCGATCCATAATGGCTCTCATTTTTTCATGACGCAATTCGGCTTGTTTGTCATCAAATGCATTATAAATGGGCCAAAATCGTTGCGCTTCTTCTGTTGTTAAATTTAATTCTTCAGTAATATAAGCTATTTTTAAAGCTTTAACTTTGTCTTTCTTTCCTTTAAAACCTTGTGAAAAAGAATTAAAAGTAACCAGTAAAATTAATAAGGTAATAATTTTTGTTTTCATAATCTTATTCGTTTAAAATATAATCTAAGTCTTCTGTGTTTAAATAATTCACTATTTCTTCACTTTCTGAAGTCGAAACACCCAGTGAAGTTTCTAATTCAAGAATATCATCATTAGTTAAATGCTTAGTTAATTCTGTTGTTCCAACGCTTTGCTGTGCCAAATAATGCTCAATTGTATCAGCATGTAATGAACTTTCATTAACCGAATTAAAATAAACAGGTAGTGCAATAGATAGTAAAAATAACGCTGCAATGCTGGTCATCCAAACTTGTTTTCTGTGAAACAATGAAACTACTTTTGCTTCTTTTACAGCTGATTTTTGAGCAGAAATTTGGTGCATTATTTTTGCTTCAAATTGCTCAAAATAGTTTTCTGGGGTAATAAAACCCGAGGTAATTTTATAATTATTATCTAAATCAAAATTCTTCATATTCATTTGACTAAATTAATGCTAAAAGGTTTAATTCGTTTTTAAAAAATCTTCAATCTTTTTAACCGCAATATGATAACTTGCTTTTAAAGCCCCAACCGAAGTTCCTAAAATTTCTGATATTTCTTCATATTTCAATTCTTCAAAATATTTCATTTTAAAGACAAGTTGCTGTTTTTCTGGAAGTAATGCTATGGCTTTTTGTAGTTTTAATTGAATTTCATCTCCATCAAAATAAACATCACTTTCTAATTTATTGAGCGCTTTTTCTTTAACTTCTTCGTTTGATATCCCCTGTTTTTTGGCACGCTGTTGTATAAAAGTAATGGATTCGTTTGTGGCAATTCGATACATCCACGAGAAGAGCTTACTATCGCCTTTAAATGTTTTTAAATGGGAATGCACTTTAATAAATGTATTTTGTAAAACATCGTTGGCATCCTCATGATTTAGTACAATTCCTCTAACATGATTGTATAATGGTTTTTGATATAAATGCAAGAGCTTTTTAAACGCTTCATTTTGCGTTTTAGGGTTTAATAATTCGATAATAAATATTTTTTCGTCTTGCAAAATGAAACTTTGGTATATTTTATAAGACTAAAGATATTCAAAAAGGTTTAAATAATGTTTTTGTTTAGCAAAATAATGCTTTTGAGTTTGTAACTTTGTACTTTAAATTGATTATGATAAAATGGAAGATTTAAGCAATTATAGAAAATCATATGATAAGAGTGCGTTATTAGAAAATCAAATTCCTGAAGATCCTATTAACTTATTTCATAAATGGTTTTATGAAGCGGAAGATTTAAATGCAGCTGACGAAGTTAACGCAATGACTGTTGCAACTATAGGTTTGGATGGTTTTCCTAAATCTAGAGTTGTCTTGCTTAAAAAGTTTGATGAAGAAGGGTTTGTGTTTTACACCAATTATAATTCTGAAAAAGGCAAGGCGATCATTGAAAATCCAAATGTTTGCTTGTCTTTCTTTTGGCCCACAGTTGAGCGTCAAATTATTATTAAAGGAAGAGCTGAAAAGACTGCTGATATTATCTCAGATAATTATTTTACTTCTCGCCCTGATGGGAGTAAACTTGGAGCAATTGTTTCTCCTCAAAGTGAGGTGATATTAAACAGGGATTTTTTAGAGCACAGTTTAATCGAGCTAGAGAAGGAATGGGCTGGGAAAGAAATTGAACGTCCAAGTCATTGGGGTGGTTTTCTTGTACGACCAGTAGAAGTTGAGTTTTGGCAAGGAAGACCAAATCGTCTACATGATCGTATTAGATACCAATTACAAACTGATTTTGATTGGAAAATTGACCGATTAGCTCCTTAATTTTAAATTAACTATATTATAACGTTACAATATTTATTTGGTCACCCAAAATTAAACTTATTACAACATTTGTTGATAAATTGCAGCTTTTGAAGTTCAATTTCTCTAATTTTACAATTAATGCATGAAGATGAACAATAATTACACTAGTTATATAGATCGAGAAAAGAGTTGGCTTACATTCAACGCTAGGGTCTTACAAGAAGCAAACGATGAGAATGTACCACTTTTGGATCGATTACGTTTCTTAGGAATTTTTTCTAATAATTTAGATGAATTTTTTAGAGTTCGTTATGCTGCTATTCGCAGAATGAGTCACGAAAGTACTGAATCAGAAAAGATATTAGGCGTTAAAGCTGAAGAGTTATTAAAAGAAATTACAGAAATCGTTATTGAACAACAATCTGATAGTTTGCGAATTTTAAATGAGATAGAAAAGAAACTTGAACTTCAGAACATATTCATGATTAATGAGAATGATATTTCAAAAGAACAAGAAAAATTTATTCACGATTATTTCATCCAAAAAGTTAGTCCGGCATTAGTTACCATTATGTTGAACGATTTGGAAGAATTTCCTTTACTTAAAGATACTTCAGGATATTTGGCTGTTAAATTAGTAATGAATGGAAGTCAACTTTTTAATGACAAAGCTAAAGAAATTCGATATGCGGTAGTAGAAATTCCTAACACAATTAATCGATTTCTAGTGCTTCCATCAAGTTCAGAAAAACAGTATATTATTCTATTAGATGATGTTATACGTTATAACTTAAACAATATATTTAATATTTTTGATTACGAAAGTATTTCGGCGCACATGATTAAAATAACCCGAGATGCACAGCTGGAATTTGATAGCGACTTGAGTAAAAGTTTGATTGAAAAAATTTCATCATCTGTTAAAGATAGAAGAGTGGGCGAACCCGTTCGATTTGTTTATGATCAAGC
>CAMDQL010000091.1 GCA_945905915.1 Flavobacterium psychrophilum | reverse complement strand
TTATTTTTTGTTCTTCTGAACCATATTTTTCTAATCCGGCACACACTAACGAGTTGTTTACCGACATGATTACGGCAGCAGAAGCATCTACTTTTGCAATTTCTTCTATCGCTAACACATACGACAAACTGTCTAAACCAGCGCCGCCATATTTAGGATCTACCATCATTCCCATAAACCCAAGTTCGCCCATCATTTTAACTTGCTCGGTAGGAAACTTTGAATGTTCGTCTCTTTCAATAACTCCAGGTAATAATTCGGTTTGAGCAAAATCTCTTGCCGCTTGCTGAATCATTAAATGCTCTTCGGTTAATTTAAAATCCATATTTTTTAGATCTAATGTTTGATAATTTGTTTATTTGAGTTCCCAAATGTAACTAATTATTAGGAAAATTTCAATAACAATTTGTAATTTTAACCCATGTTTAAAGAAAACTACAACGTTATAGGTGTTATGTCGGGCACCTCCTTAGATGGAGTGGATTTGGCTTACCTAAAATTCAATTGTACAGACCAATGGACCTATGAAATTTTACAATCAGAAACCGTTGCTTATCCTGAAACATGGGTGGATCAATTGAAAAATGCGTTTCATTTTAGCCCATTAGAATTAGAAGCGTTGAATGTTTCTTATACCAAATTGTTAGCTTCTATCATTTCCGATTTTATTTCGAAGCATAATTTGGTTGCCATTGATGCCGTTTGTTCGCACGGCCACACGATTTTGCACCAACCGCATAATGGCTTCACGCTTCAAATAGGAAATTTGCCGTTACTGCGCGATTTACTGCCGTATACTATTGTTTGCGATTTTAGGGTGCAAGATGTCGCGTTAGGCGGTCAAGGTGCGCCATTAGTGCCTATTGGAGATGAATTACTTTTTTCGGAATATGATTATTGTTTGAATTTAGGCGGATTTTCGAATATCTCTTTTAATGAAAACGGAAAACGAATTGCGTTTGATATTTCGCCGGTCAATACGGTGTTGAATTATTATGCAAGCCAACTCGGTTTGCCGTATGACGATGGCGGAACTATTGCCAAAACAGGAACAATTCACGTCGAATTATTAACTCAATTGAACGGTTTAGATTTTTATGCTCGATCGTATCCGAAATCATTAGGAATGGAATTTGTTCAAGAAACTATCTTCCCAATATTGCATTCGTTTACCATTTCGGTGCCCGATGTATTGGCTACTTTTATAGAACATATTGCCATTCAAATTGATGCTGTTTGCAAACCCAATACCAAATTATTGATCACCGGAGGTGGCGCTTATCATACTTTTCTGATGAACCGATTGCAGCATCATTTGCCCAAGGTTGCCATTACGCTTCCCGATGACAAGACCATACAGTTTAAAGAGGCTTTGATTTTTGCCCTATTGGGCGTTTTGCGATTGCGAAATGAAGTCAATGTGCTCGCTTCTGTTACAGGCGCCAGCCACAATCATTCCTCAGGAACGGTTTATTTATAAATTACGTACCAAAAAATTCAGTTTAACCCTAAGAGCTTATACAGAATATGTATATTTGCAGAACCAAAAAAATTAACTTACACAATGAAAGATTTATTACAAAAATTTGAAAACAAAGAGCCAGAAATAGTATTTAATTGGAAAGATCCAGAAACAGAAGCTGAGGGATGGACGGTGATTAATTCCTTACGTGGAGGAGCTGCTGGAGGTGGAACAAGAATGCGTAAAGGTTTGGATATGAACGAAGTACTTTCGTTAGCCAAAACTATGGAAGTGAAATTTTCGGTTTCAGGACCAGCTATTGGTGGAGCTAAATCGGGCATAAATTTTGATCCGAACGATCCAAGAAAAAAAGGCGTTTTAGAGCGTTGGTATAAAGCGGTTTCACCGTTATTAAAAAATTATTACGGAACAGGTGGCGATTTAAATGTAGATGAAATTCACGAGGTAATTCCAATGACCGAAGATTGTGGTGTTTGGCATCCGCAAGAAGGGGTTTTTAACGGACATTTTAAACCTACCGAAGCTGATAAAATCAATAGAATAGGACAATTGCGTCAAGGAGTAATTAAAGTGATTGAAAACCCTAATTTTTCACCAGACGTAAATAGAAAATATACAGTAGCCGATATGATTACAGGATATGGTGTTGCCGAAGCGGCGCGTCATTATTATGATATCTATGGCGGAACCATCGTGGGCAAAAAAGCCATTGTACAAGGATTTGGAAATGTAGGTTCGGCAGCGGCTTTTTATTTGGCTCAAATGGGTGCGAAAGTAGTCGGAATCATCGATAGAGATGGTGGAATTATGAAGGATGAAGGATATACTTTTGAGGAAATTAAAGCCTTATTTTTGAATAAAGATGGTAATAAATTGGTTGCTGAAAATATGATTCCGTTTGCTGCAATCAATGCTAAAATTTGGTCAATGGGAGCGCAAGTTTTTGCACCTTGTGCGGCTTCAAGATTAGTTACAAAAGAGCAAGTAGACAACATGATTGCTTCTGGATTAGAAGTGATTTCAAGTGGTGCCAATGTGCCTTTTGCCGATAAGGAAATTTTCTTTGGTCCAATTATGGAAGCAACCGATCAAAAAGTAAGTTTAATTCCAGATTTTATTGCAAATTGCGGTATGGCTAGAGTTTTTGCTTATTTCATGGAGAAAAAAGTACAAATGACCGATGAGGCAATCTTTTCAGATACTTCAAATCGAATTAAAGCTGCGATTCAAAAAGCACATGCTATTAATTCCGATAAAAAGAATATTAGTGCTACTGCTTTTGAAATTGCCTTGAAACAATTAGTATAATATAATGAGAGTGACAAAAGCTTTTGTGTCCTTTTTTGAAAGCGAAAAAGCGGGCGGTTTAATTTTATTACTCTGCACCGCTTTTTCGTTAGTAATTTCTAATACCTCATTTTCGGAAAGTTATTTTGCTATTTGGCATCATCCCATTGCACACCATAGTTTTGAGCATTGGATCAATGACGGATTGATGGCGATTTTCTTTTTGATGATTGGTTTAGAATTAGAACGAGAAGTGTATAAAGGAGAATTGTCAAAATTTAAAGATGCTATTTTACCTATTTCGGGTGCTTTAGGCGGGATGTTAGTTCCTGCCTTGATTTTTTTGTTGTTTAATTTTGGAACAAAAACGCAATCGGGGATAGGGATACCCATGGCAACGGATATTGCTTTTGCACTAGGTGTTTTGTCATTGGTAGGCAATAAAGTTCCTAATTCATTGAAAGTGTTTTTAACGGCATTAGCAGTAATAGACGACTTAGGTGCTATTATTGTGATTGCCTTATTTTATACTAAAACACTTTATTTTGTTAATCTTATTATTTCGTTGTCCATTTTTGCTGGGCTTTTGGTTTTAAACCGAATGAAAGTAAATAACCTATGGATTTACTTAGTAGCGGGTGTGTTTATGTGGTATTTTATGTTGAATTCGGGTGTTCATGCTACCATTACGGGTGTATTGTTGGCTTTTGCGATTCCTTTTCAAGATGGTTCCAAAAAAACGATTTCCTATAAATTACAGCATTTTTTACACAAACCGGTAGTATTCATTATTTTGCCTCTATTTGCGCTATGTAACACGGCCATTGTTATTGGTTCTGATTGGTTGCATAATTTCACAGAGGATTATTCAATGGGAATTATCTTTGGCCTAATTATTGGTAAACCTTTAGGGATAATTGTGTTTTCATATTTAGCAATATTATTTGGGTTAGCAAAATTACCTAAAGAATTAAGTATGAAGAAATTATTAGGCGCTGGTTTTTTAGGTGGAATTGGATTTACGATGTCGATTTTTATCACGTTACTAGCATTTGAAGACAATGAGATTATTAATAATGCCAAGTTTATGATTCTAGTAGCCTCAATGTTGTCAGGAATTGTAGGGTTTTTGTGGTTAAAGAGGTTCTGTAAATAATTCAAACAATTTTTATTTTATATTTACGTTTTAAAATTAAACTTAATAATTATGAGTATTTTTCTTCAAATAGATAGTGTTGCTACTGCCGCTAATCAAGCAGTGGAAACAATTGCAACTAAAAAAGAGTTGACCCTAATGGAAATTATTTTCAGTGGTGGCATTGTAGGGCAAATTGTAATGACGTCCATTTTTATCATGTTGTTTCTTACGATTTATTTATACTTAGAACGACTTATGGCTATTAAAGCAGCTTCTAAAATGGATCAAAATTTTATGACGCAAATTAAAATGCATTTGCAACAAGGAAAAATTGATAATGCTAAAATGCTTTGCGCTGCAACAAATTCACCTGTTGCTCGATTAATTGAAAAAGGAATTTCAAGAATTGGAAAACCACTTGAAGATATTAATATTGCGATTGAAAATGCTGGAAAGCTTGAAGTATATAAATTGGAAAAAAACGTTAGTTTATTAGCTACGCTTTCAGGTGCTGGTCCGATGACCGGTTTCTTAGGAACGGTTGTAGGTATGGTAATGGCGTTTCATGAAATGGCAGCAAGCGGTTCAAATAAAATTGAGATGAGCGTTTTAGCCGAAGGAATTTATACCGCAATGATGACGACAGTAGTTGGATTAATTGTAGGGATTATTGCTTATGTAGGTTATAATCATTTAGTGAGTATAACCGATAAAATTGTACACATGATGGAAGTAAATGTGGTAGATTTCTTGGATGTACTTAACGAACCTGTTTAATCATGAATTTAAGAGGAAGAAATAAAGTAAACGCAGAATTCAATATGTCATCTATGACTGATATTGTTTTCTTGTTGTTGATCTTTTTTATGATTGCCGTCACCACGATGACCAATACGAATGCTTTAGATTTAGTATTGCCTAATTCTTCAGGTCAATCTGATGAAGTAGAAACAATTTCGGTGAGCATTGATGAAAAATTCAACTTTTTTTTAGATCAACAGCAACTTCCTATTGAAGATTTAGAAGCTGCTTTACAACAAAAGTTAGCCGGTCAAAAAGAGCCTAATATTGTTTTGCACGTTGCAAAAGATGTTCCAATTGAGAATGCGGTAAAAGTTATGGATATTGCCTATAGAAATAAATATAAAATAGTATTAGCGGTTTCGCCAAAGTAATAATGATATTAGAAACTAAATATGAAAAACGATCTTTTGGTATAACTTTAGTTGTATTCATTTTTTTGTTTGTTTGTTTTTATTTTTATGTACTGAAAGACGATCCGAATGTTCCTTATGTGTTTAAAGGAGGCGAAATTGCAATTAATTTTGGTACTTCGGATACCGGAAATGGAGATATTCAACCGATTGAAAAGGTACAAACCGCTCCTGAACCAGCGGTAAAAGATGTGGTGGAAACGCCTGCACAAAAATTAGTAACCCAAACTACTACAAAAGCGGTCGCTGTAAAGACGTCAACCACTAATTCTGAAGCACCACCAACACCAACACCGCCCAAACGAAAAACCAACAGCGCATTAAACAGTATATTGAAAGGACCTAAAACTACAGGAACCACTCAAACCGGACACGGCGATGATAATGAGGGTGGCGACAAAGGAAGTTTAAACGGTAGTTTGTATGATAAAAGTAATTATGGCGATGGAAAAGGAAATGGTACAGCAGCAGGAAATGGCACTAGTTGGGGACTTGATAATAGAAGAATTGCCTCAACCGGTAAAAAAACATTACAATGTGGAAATGAATCGGGTAAAGTAGTGGTTCAAATAACAGTCAATAAAAATGGTTCTGTTATTAAAACACAATATGTAAAAGGTACAACAAATACTACCCAATGTGTTTTAGATGCTGCATACAAAACTGCAAAAACGTTTAAATGGCAATCGGATAGTAATGCGCCAGAAACTCAAATTGGTTTTGTGGTGGTTAATTTTCAAG
>CAMDQL010000090.1 GCA_945905915.1 Flavobacterium psychrophilum | reverse complement strand
AACTAAACATGATTTTCCCGGGCTTTAGAGAACCCATAGGAATGAAAATTGGCTTTAAAAAATTCTGCAAAGACTTCGGATTTAACCATACTGTTTATACTGAATTTAAAGACCAGAAAATAAAAAAAGGCGAAGTTTATATAATTCCTGATGACAGGGATTTAGTAAAAGTGATTGAAAAATCAAAGCTACAAAATTTTATTCTTGGTGTAGATTTCGGAATCATATCTTATAACGAAACTCCATTAAAAAAAGTGGTCGAGAACGGCATTACAACGATATCTACAGATTTTGTAGCGATGGGAAAAATTCTAGCCCAAATGATTTTGAATGGAAAAAAGGAACAAATAGAAAATAAAAGTAACTTGATAATCCGCCAGTCTTTATAAAATAAAGCATTAAGTTTAACCAATAGAAATTTTATCATCTACAACTAATTCTAAGGCCTTTTTTAAGCAAAATCAGCTAGAAATTCTAGGATTTGGTTTGAGAATAAGTCAATAGGGTTCATTGTCGTAACAAAACCCATTAAAGAAATTTAGCCGTTTTTTGGCTTCATAAAACATCAAAAACTGTTCATAATCTTTAAGCAAATTGTTCGAGATGCCTTCTGACAAGTCTACTAAATAAGCCATTCAGAAATGAGTGGCTTTTTCTTTTTTATTGAATTGTTATATATTATAACGCATTGCATTAATAATGTAGATATATTTCTACATCCTTTTAATGAGGTTTTAAGCATTGGTTAAAACAGTTTTAGTGTCAGAAGGTAAAGTGTGTACAACCATATTGCAATTGTATAATGAAGAAGCAATGGTTGTGGAACCAGCGGGCGTTTTGTCAATTGCTGCTTTGGATTTTTTGGCAGATGAAATAAAAGGAAAAAAAAGTAGTTTGTATTGTTAGTGGGAGCAATAATGATATTGAAAGAACTGAAGAAATTAAAGAGCGTTCGTTAATGTATGAAGGTTTGAAACATTATTTTATGATTCAATTTCCTCAACGTCCTGGCGCTTTACGCGAATTTGTAAATGAAGTGCTGTCTGAATCAGATGATATTACTTACTTTCAATTTATTAAAAAAAATAATAGAGACGTAGGACCAGTTGTTGTAGGATTAGAAGTTAAAAACGAAAATGATGTGCAGTTAATTAAATTAAAAATGAACGAAAAAGGATTTCAATTTGAATATTTGAATGAAAACGATCCTTTATTGGCATTATTAATTTAATAACTTATTTTTGGTAACGTTTTTTTAAATTAACTTACAGATAGTTTTTTCTATCTTTGCCAATGAAAATTTTTAAGGATTCTAAAATCTAATAGAAATAATTCCTTTAAAATAAAAATTAGCTACATGAATCCAAAGAAAATTGCGGAGTACAGAAAATTACTCGATGTTACCAAAACAGCTACTTTAAAAGAGCTAAAAACTATTTACAGAAACAGCATGAAAGAAGATCATCCTGATACTATTGCCGATCCTGTTGAGCGTTTAGCGGCTGAAGAAAGAAGTAAAAATATTATTGAAGCGTATCATTTTTTAGTGAGTATTGCACCAGAAACGCAAGAAAAAAATAAAGAGATCTATCAAAAAACGACTACAACGGTAAATATTTTGGATTTTTATATGGATAATGGAGTGCTGTACATTTCATTTTTAGATGGAAGTAATTACGAATATTTTAGTGTGCCAAAAGTAACCTACATTAAAATGGTCAATGCCGAATCGCCAAGTCGATTTGCCAGAAGACACATCTACAATGAATTTTTATACCGTAGTGCTTCAAAATTAGTAGCAAGCGAATAATTGTTTTAGTATATTTACGGTATGAGAAATATATTCAAAATCGTATCGTTATTTCTAGTTCTTTTTACTTTTTCTTGTAGTAAAGAGGAAGCAACTGTTCAAACCGATGATTTTATCAAGGCGGCAGATATGTCTTTTTTGCCTTTAATAGAATCTGAAGGAACCCTGTTTTATAACAGCCTAATGGTTGCAGAAGATGCATTATTGACACTTAAAAAATCAGGGTGTAATACTATACGAATTCGTCTTTGGCATACACCAACCGATAATCAATCTAGTTTTAACGAAGTGAAAATTTTATCACAACGTGTTAAAAATTTAGGCATGAAAGTTTGGTTAACTGTCCATTATTCTGATACTTGGGCAGATCCAGGGAGTCAAATAAAACCTCAAGCATGGAGCAATTTAACGTTTAACCAACTAAAGATTCAATTTGAAAATTATACATCACAAATTGTATCCGAAATTCAGCCTGATATATTCCAAATTGGGAACGAAATCAACAATGGTTTCATTTATCCCGAAGGTAATTTAAGTTCAAATGAATCTCAATTTATTTCGCTATTAGCAGCAGCAAGTTCGGTAATTCGTTTAGAGCGTCCAACTACTAAAATTATGATACATTTTGCAGGAATTGAAGGTTCTTCTTGGTTTTTTTCAAAAACTGCAGCTATTGATTACGATTATATTGGGTTGTCTTATTATCCTATTTGGCATGGAACCGATTTCAATGCTTTGCAACAAACAATGACCACTTTAGGCCAAACCTATAATAAAAAGGTGTTAGTTGCCGAAACTTCTTATCCATTTACTTTAGGTTGGAATGATTGGACTAATAATATAATTGGTTTAACTAATCAACTGCATCCAAATTATCCTGCAACACCAGAAGGGCAAAGAGATTTTTTGCAGAAAATTAAGACTACAGTTCAAAATACTCCAAGCGGATTAGGTTTTTGTTATTGGGGGACAGAGTGGATAGCTTTTCGTGGAAATCAAGCTACAAATGGTTCTTCATGGGAAAATCAAGCACTTTGGGATTTTAATAGAAAGTTGGTTCCTGCCGCAACTGTATTCAATTAATTTTTTTATTTTGGACGGATTAACATTTAAGATATACAATTCAGTTAACGCATTACCTTCACTTTGGGATACTGTTGCTCAAAACAACGTTTTTTTGCAAACGCCCTATTTGTCTGTGTTAGAAAAATCGGCGCCAGTTAATATGGAATGTTTTTATATTGGAATATTTGAATATTCTAATTTAATAGGGGTTTTATTAGCGCAATATCTTGATTTAAATAAGCTGGAATCCTTCGGGGAAAGAGACAAGTGTATAAAGACACTTATTCGAAATTTTGTTTTCAAAAACTTTGCTTCACATACTCTTTTTCTTGGGAATTACATGATTACGGGTCAAAATGGGTATTCTTTTTCAAAAGAAATTGATTTTGAATGCATAAGTGAAATTCTTTTACAAACTTCAAATGAAATCATAACTTATTTTAAACAAAAAGGGGTGAAGATTCATTTAGTTTCCTTCAAAGATTTTTATGAAGATTGTTCAATCGAATTGAAAAAGTATCGTCTTAAAGAAATATATGAGTTCAATACGCAACCAAATATGATTTTTTATTTGAAAAAAGAATGGAAATCAGCGGATGATTATATTAACGCACTTTCTAAAAAATATCGCGATCAATACAAACGAGCACATAAGAAATTTTACGGAATTATAGTTAAAAATATGTCGTTTGAAGAAGTAAAGCTACACGAAAATACAATTTATGAATTGTACCATCATGTGGCTAAAAATGCTCCGTTCAACACTTTTTTCTTAGCAAAAAATCATTTTTCAACATTAAAAGAGCAATGCGGTAATCGATTTCAAATTTTTGGATATTTTATAAATGGAAAATTAGTAGGGTTTCATACCCTTTTATTGAATGACAAAACGTTAGAAACCTATTTTTTAGGCTATGATGAAACCATTCAAAAAGAAAATATGTTGTATTTGAATATGTTGTACAACATGACGACTTATGGGATAGAAAATGGTTTTGACCGCATTATTTTTGGTAGAACAGCTTTAGAGATAAAAAGTTCAGTCGGAGCAACACCTGTTCAAATGTCAGGGTTTATTTTTCATACCAATAAGCTTATTAACCGATTTATGGATCCAATTTTTAAAAAATTAGAACCAACACTTCAATGGCAACAGCGTCATCCTTTTAAATAAAAAATCCCGAAATATTTCGGGATTTGATTTATAATTTATTTTCTAAACTAGTCCACCCGCCACCATTAAAGCAATCAATGCCATGTTGATTTAAAATGGAAGTAGCTTGAGCGCTTCTCATACCTGAACGACAACATGCAATAACCGGTTTGTTCCATTTTTTAATCGTTTCAATATTACCATTTAAAACTTGTAAAGCAATATTTTTAGAGTTTTTGATGTGTCCCTCTTTAAATTCATCAGGTGTTCTTACATCAAGTATAATTGCTCCTTTTTGAATGTATTCTTGTACATCATTTGTTTTATTTCCAATTCCTAAAAAATCTAATAGTCCCATAAATGTTATTTTTTTAGTAAAGATAAATTAGAATGGTATATTCTTCAGTAACAATTGTTACCATTAAGCGTTTGCTTTCTCAAAAATCAATTCCAATCCATTAGTAACCAAATGCGCAATTTTTGGCCGATTAGTTTTTACATTTTCTAAATGATTTAAAACTTTGTTGACCAAATCAGAATTTCCTTCTTTTTGAGCAAGTTCTGCAATTTCTACTGATAGCAGCCAATCATTTGAATGACCAGAAGTTACTGCTGCGAAAGCTTCTTTTAATGTAATTTTAGTAGATTTATTTTCTCTAATATTTCTAATGCTGGCATACAGTTTTTCTAATTCTTCTCTTTCAACAGACTTTTTTTGCTTTATTGTTTGCGATGATGGAACGTGATTAATCATGTCAAAACTATTTACATCAGCTGGACCTGAAAAGGCAGAAATTACTTTTTTCCCTACGGCCATATCATAAATGCCCCATTCGGGTTGAAAAAGTATTTTATCATTATGCGTAACGGTACAATTTTTAAATTTGATCAATAAAATTTCTCCTTGTAAATTGCGAGAACCCGTAATAATTTCTCCTTTTACGATAATATTTCCCTCAAATTCTAGAGTTACTTGTTCGCCTTCATAAATTGCATAGGCGCACAAATCTCTCGGACTCATTTCCTCAATAGCTAAATTAATACCTTTTAATTTTCCTATTGGCGAACCAAAGCCTTCGGCATGATATTCAGTTCCATGGCCTACCAGTTCTTTTTCTCTGTAAGATAATGCAGTTTTTCCAGAAGTTTGAACATAAACTGGTTTTCCTTCATCTTCAATTACATTTGAAAACAAACCCGAAATTTGTAGTCCAGTGCTCAATTCTATAGTACCTAGGGCATTAGAATTGATCAATTTTTTGATTCCAGACAAACCGCCTGTTCGTAATGCCATTTTATTTGCAAACTCTTCTAAAACTTGACTCAATTGTGCAAAATCTGGTGTTACATAAAGTTGAGGTTGAGGTTTTGTAATATCGAAACTTTGATCCGCAGCTGAAATATCGTAGGGTATCTTTTTGACATTATTGGTCATACACCAAGCACTTTCTCCAATAGACGAAAGTAAACCGGCACCATAAATTTTTGGATCTTCAATAGTTCCAATTAGGCCATATTCAACCGTCCACCAGTGTAAATTTCTAATTTTTGACATTTCAGACAATTCACCCATGTTGTTTTGTAAGAAATCAACTTGTTCTTCTGCTTTTTTAATTTCTTCTTCAGGAGTATCTTCAGCTTCTTTGAGTATAGATAATAAACGAATGGCTTCATACAATTCATAATCTCTAGCGGAAGAAATTGCTTTACAGCCAATTTCACCAAATCGTCTTAAATATTCTGCATATTCTGGGTTTGCTATAATAGGCGCATGACCTGCTCCTTCGTGAATAATATCGGGAGCTGGTGTATATTCGATGTGTTCTAATTGGCGAA
>CAMDQL010000089.1 GCA_945905915.1 Flavobacterium psychrophilum | reverse complement strand
AATACTAATGTTGCTTTTCAAACTGGAACCATTGGAAATTCAAGATTAGACTTTCAACTAGGAAATAATCCAGATCCAACCTATTATAAAAATTTACCAAGTTATTTCAGTAATTTAGGGGGTTATACACAAGACCAATTAACACAAATTGGAGGCACTTTTAGAGCCAACAGTCAAATCGACTGGAACGCCATGTATATTGCCAATCAAAATAGTGCTTTTCCAGGAAGAAGCGTTTATGTGTTATATGAAGACCGCACAGATGACAATTTGTTCAATGCAAATTCTATTCTAAATTCTAATTTATCAGACCATATTGTATTAAATGCTGGAGTAAATGTGAGAAAATTACGCTCACACAATCACCAAAATTTATTGGATTTAATGGGAGGTGATTATTTCCTTGATATTGATCCGTTTTATTCTGGAAATGCTGGTCAATCTGATTTGAACAATCCAAATAGAGAAATTGGTGAAAATCAAACGTATGGATACAACTACTTGTTGCATGCATTAACCATGGATGGTTTTACACAATTTAAATTTACCTATGACAAAGTTGATTTTTATTTGGCACAAAACTTCTCAAGAACTCAATATCAAAGAGAAGGTTTATACCAAAATGGAATCTATGCCGATAATTCATATGGAAAAGGGAATAGTATCACTTTTGAAAACTTTGGTTTCAAAGGAGGTTTAACCTATAAATTAAGCGGTAGAAATTATTTTGATTTTAATGGCTTATACCAAACTAAAGCGCCAAGTTTAAGAAATTCGTTTTCAAATGCACGCTTAAATAATGTAATCACACCAGACCTTCAAAGCGAACGGATATCGAGTGCAGATGCAAGTTATATTATTAGAGCGCCAAAATTAAAAGCGCGTTTAACCGGTTTTTATGCTAAAATTCAAGACGCTACTGAAATTTCATTTTTCTACGGGGAAGGAATTGGAAGCGATGATGGTGGAGACGAAGACACTTTTGTGAGTGAAATCGTAACCGGTATCGAGAAACAAAATATGGGATTAGAACTTGGTTTAGAGTATCAAATCACCTCAACAATCAAGGCTATTGCCGCAGCATCTTATGGGCAATACATCTATTCCGATAATGCCAAATTAAAAACAAACGATGATGCATTAGCTGCTGCTGGATTAAACTCATTGACTGATTTTGGAACCGTATACATCAAAAATTATCACCAAGCAGGCATGCCACAAACGGCGGCTTCTTTTGGATTAGAATACCGCGATCCTAATTTCTGGTGGGTGGGTGCTAATGTAAATTATTTGGCCAATAGCTATGTTGATTTTGCTAATATCTTACGAACAGACAACTTTAGTATCGACAGCGCAACCGGCGATAATTATGCGGGCGCTACCCCAGAAACCGTTAGAGCAATTCTTAAACAAGAAAAATTTGACGCCTTTACCTTAGTTAATTTAACAGGAGGAAAATCATGGAGAATTAGCAAAGCAAACCGGAATACAGTAGGTTTCTTTGCCTCTGTGAATAATGTATTTGATATTCAGTACAAAACTGGTGGATTTGAGCAATCTAGAAAAGCAACTTTTCCAGATTTACAAGCTGATCAACTAAGAGGTACTCCTTCTTTTGGTTCTAAATATTTCTACGGATACGGAAGAACTTTCTTCGTTAACTTCTACATCAACTTCTAAAAAATATACAATGAAAATAAAATTTTTAAAAACAATATTTTTGTTAGGGCTTATTACAAGTTCGTTAACAAGCTGTGTAGGAGATGACGATTATGTGATTCCTACGGTGTATGAATATGCATTTACAGATGGTTTTGAAACAGATTGGGCAGACTGGACAAAATACAGCGCTACTGGTGCGCAAGTCTGGACGCTTGATACACAATATGGCAATCCTGGAAATTGTGCAAAAATGTCTGGTTATTCTGGAACAAACAACGCAAATGAAGATTGGTTAATTTCGCCTGCAATTGATTTAAGCGGACTGACTGCTGCAAGTTTATCTTTTCAAACTGCTTCAAGATTTACAGGAAACGTGTTAGAAGTAAAAATATCTTCAAATTATGCAGGGGGAGATCCTAACAATGCAACTTGGACAAATTTATCAGCAACATTAGATGCTTCAAATTCCTATACTTGGACAAATTCTGGCGCTATAGATGTTTCTTCTTTTGTTGGCGGAAATGTATATGTAGCTTTCAAATATACTTCAACATCTTCTGCATCAATGACTTGGGAGGTTGATAATGTTAAAATAACTAAAAATTAACAGCTATGAAAAATATAAAATTAATAGTAACAACTGTAATTTTGGCAACTTTATCAAGTTGTGTAAATGGCGACGATTATGGTGTGCCAGATTTATCAAATGATTGTGTAACAATCGCTAAAACTAAGGAAGTTAGTGATATTACAAATATTGCAACTGCTACAACGGTTCCTTATACTACCTCTGAAACAGTAGTAGATTATATTGAAGCTTATGTTACATCAAGTGATGAAGGAGGAAATTTTTACAAATCGATTTCAATGATGTCGTTAGACGGATTAAAAGGATTTAGTATGCCTGTAGATAATTACAACTTATACACCGAATTTGAACCGGGTAGAAAAGTAACCATTAAACTAGACAAAAACCGTTATTTCAACAAACAACACGGTTCTACTGTTATTGGTTCTTCTTATAATGCTGGTGTTGGTAGAGTATCTGGTGTTGAGTATAAGAATGTTATTTTACGCTCTTGTACTGATGTAAATGAAAACGATATCAAGAAAAATTTAACCATTGCAGCTGCAAAAAACGATCAATATTTAAATATGTTGATTGAATTTGATGCGGTTCAATTTACAGATGCTTCTCTAGGTAAAAAATATTATGATGCTACTTTAAATAGTTTTGGTGGCGCTACAAATCATGAGATTTCAGATCAATTTGGAAATAAAGTGATTTTAAGAGTAAGTGAATTTGCAACATTTGCTTCAAATGCTGTGCCTTCTCAAAATGGAAGAATTCGTGGGGTAATGACTAAATATAACAGTGATTATCAATTCATGATTAGAACATTGAAAGATGTTGAATTAATAAACAGCCGTTTAGATATCGATTTGTATCCACCTATTGGTGGAACTGCAATTGTTTATGACGCTACTTTGAATGAGCCGTTTACAAGTTATACTACTACTAACCAACAAATATTCCCAAAATATATCAACGATGCAGCAATAGGAAGCAGATATTGGCAAGTAAAAACTTTTAGTGGCAATAAGTACATTCAAATGTCTTCTTTTGGAGGAACACCTGAAGCAAATCGTTCTTTATTTATTGTTCCTGTTAACATGACAACGGCTAATACACTTTCTTTTAAAACAAAAGATGGTTTTAATAATGGTGCCGTTTTAAAAGTATATTATACTACAAATTATGTTCCAGGTACTCAAATTACAACTGCTACTTTAGTAAATATTACCTCAAGCTTTACAATTGCTTCAGGAACAACTACAGGATATGCAACAAACTTTACAAATAGTGGAACTTACAATATTCCTGCGGGTGTAACCGGAAACGGTTTCTTCGTTTTTGAGTATGTAGGAAATGGTTCTGGTGGTGCTACAACAACTATGCAAATAGATGATATTGTAATTAATTAATTACAATTCTTATACTTCAAAAGCGGCTCATTTGAGTCGCTTTTTTTATGCTTGCTATTTCGTACCTTTGTATTCTTAAAGAACGATTATGTTAGAGAAAGAAGTTATTGACTTTGAAAAATCAATTATAGTTGGAATAATAACCCAAAACCAAAGTGAAGATAAACTGAACGAATATCTTGACGAACTCGAGTTCTTAACCTTCACTGCTGGTGGAACGGTGGTGAAACGCTTTTCCCAAAAAATGGATAAGCCCAACCCAAAAACGTTTGTAGGAACAGGAAAACTGGAAGAAATCAAATATTTCATCAAAGACAACGATATAAAAACGGTAATTTTTGATGACGAATTAACGCCTTCACAATCTAAAAACATTACCAAAGAACTAGATTGTAAAGTACTAGACCGAACCAATCTCATCTTAGATATTTTTGCGCAACGTGCCGAAACATCGTATGCACGAACACAAGTTGAATTAGCCCAATGTCAATACTTGTTACCTCGTTTAACTGGAATGTGGACGCACTTGGAACGTCAAAAAGGAGGTATCGGGATGCGCGGTCCTGGTGAAACTGAAATTGAAACCGACCGTCGTATTGTGCGTGATCGTATTTCGTTACTGAAAGATAAAATCAAAGTAATCGACAAACAAATGGCTACCCAACGCAGCAATAGGGGCGCTATGGTTCGTGTGGCTTTAGTGGGATATACCAATGTAGGTAAATCAACCTTAATGAATGCCGTGGGAAAAAGCGATGTGTTTGTAGAAAATAAATTATTTGCGACACTTGACACAACCGTTAGAAAAACCGTAATTAAGAATTTACCGTTTCTTTTAAGCGATACTGTAGGATTTATTAGAAAACTTCCTACACAATTAGTTGAGTCGTTTAAAAGCACCTTAGATGAAGTGAGAGAGGCCGATTTATTGCTTCATGTGGTAGATATTTCACATCCCGAATTTGAAGACCACATTGCCTCGGTAAATCAAATTTTACTAGAGATTAAAAGTGCCGATAAACCCACAATTATGGTGTTCAATAAAATTGATGCGTTTCAATCGGTTTATTTTGATGAAAACGATTTAAGTGTTGAAAAAAGCACCAAGCATTACACCTTGGAAGATTGGAAACAAACTTGGATGAGTAAATTAGGCGAAAGCAAAACCTTGTTTATTTCGGCTACCGAAAAAGCCAATTTTGAAGAATTTAGAGAAAAGGTTTATGAAGCAGTTCGTGAAATTCACATTACACGCTTTCCGTACAATAAATTCTTATATCCCGATTATAAAGACGCGGTTGAGAACGAGTAAATAATAGCAAATAGGTTATTTTCGCTTATACAAAGGCACTGCCGAACACGCCTCGCCAAACATAACGCTTTTGGCTACTTTTTGTAGTTTTTGTATGGCTACGGTATATACCTGATTGGGAACTTCTTTTTTAGAACAACCTTTTAAAATAACCGGTTTGTCAAAATAATCGGTGTAGTCGAGTTTGTTTAAAATGTCTTGATACCAAGCTATAACGGCCAACTCTTTTGTGCCGTGAATAACGTGTAAAGCAAACGGCGTCAGATGAACAGCAACTAAAGCAAATGCCCAAGCGGGTAAAATGGCATCTGTAGCGCAATATAACGCTACATATTTGTCCTCGTACTTAGACCAATCGGTGTCTTTTAATTGGGCTCTAAAATCAGCTTCTTTCAGTAAAAAACCTTCCACTAACCATTGTGAAATATCAACCTCAACCACATGATTATCTGGATAGTAATCTTCTAAATCGAATACCATCAAGGAACTTTGCGCTACTTTGTTTACTATTTCGTCCATTGTTTTAGATTGTGGTAGATTGTTTATAGTTAGAGGTGAACCATAAACAACAAACTTTACAACATGCCTAATTCTAATTTTGCTTCTTCGCTCATTAAGTCTTTGCTCCATGGTGGATCGAAAGTGATTTCTACTTCGCACGATTTTACGGTATCAATAGATTTTACTTTTTCTTCCACTTCTTGCGGCAACGTTTCTGCCACAGGGCAATTGGGCGAAGTTAATGTCATTAAAATTTTTACATCATTATCTTCGTTAATCATCACGTCATAGATGAGTCCTAATTCGTAAATATCAACAGGTATTTCGGGGTCAAAAATTCCTTTCAATACTTTGACTACGTCTTCGCCTAAATTGATTGTATCGTTAAATTCTTCCATATTTATATCTTTTTTTCATAGGAGGCTCGTTAATCCCATAAAGTATTTTTACAACTGTTTACTTGTAAATAAGTGTTTTAAAATTATTGCT
>CAMDQL010000088.1 GCA_945905915.1 Flavobacterium psychrophilum | reverse complement strand
AATAAGTACTGGTATTACCAATCAAAGAAATATTGGACTTGATAAACAAAGTTTGTCGGGTGGCATAAGTTATAGTTGGACCAACAACAACGCAAAAAACAATTTTAAATTTGAATTGCTTGGCATCAATTATGTTCGAAATTTGAATGAAAACAACTACTTTAATGTGTATTTAAATTCGTACAACACCCTAAACAGTCTTGCTCAAATTTATAATACAAACCCCAATTGGGTAGATAATGGAAATTTAACCAATGATGGCGCGGTCAATTTCATCAATTTTATTGAAAGTGGTGGCAATCCAAATTTAACGCCTGCAGATGAAGAATTTAAAATTATTCGAAGCATTGGAGAACGTAGAATTCGATTAATTGAAGATAACCTGATTGTTTCTTCTAGTTTTGTATTTAATAAAACTACTAAAAATAACCTTACCGATCGGAATTATTATAATTTTAAAGCAAAGCTAGAATCAGCAGGAAACGTGCTTTCTTTATTTGGAAAAAGTTTGAATTTAAATGACAAAACGAGTGCGAATGGATCTCAAAAAATATTTGGAATTGAGTATTCTCAATATCTTAAAACCGAAGTTGATTTTGTAAAGCATTGGGATTTTGGCAAGAAAAACACTTTAGCCATGCGTTCTTTTGCAGGAATTGCAATACCCTATGGAAATGCTAATTCTATTCCGTTTTCACGAAGTTATTTTTCAGGAGGATCAAACGATAATAGAGGTTGGCAAGCCTATAGTTTAGGTCCAGGAAGAAGTGGTGGTGTTTTAGATTTTAATGAAGCAAACTTAAAATTAGCCTTTAGTACCGAATTTCGATTTAGAATTGGCGGAAACTTATACAGTGCGTTTTTTGTAGACGCAGGAAATATTTGGAATGTAATGGATAATGTAGAAGATAAAAATTATACGTTTAACGGATTTGCCTCTTTAAAAGATATTGCAATAGGTTCAGGTATCGGATTTAGATATGATTTTGATTTTTTTGTCTTCCGATTTGATTTAGGCTACAAAACCTATGATCCGGCGCGTGAAACAAAAGATCGCTGGTTGAAAGGAATTAACTTTGGAAAAACAGTACTAAATTTTGGAATTAATTATCCATTCTAATTTTATAAATTCTTATTTTTGCATTCTTATTATAAAAACATACAACTATGAGTCACAATATTAAGCCAGGTGTTGCTACCGGAGATCAAGTGCAAGAAATTTTTAATTATGCAAAACAAAAAGGATTTGCATTACCTGCTGTAAATGTTGTAGGATCAAGTACAATTAATGGTGTTTTAGAAACCGCGGCAAAATTAAATGCACCTGTTATCATTCAATTTTCAAATGGTGGTGCACAGTTTAATGCTGGAAAAGGATTGTCAAATGATCACCAAAAATCGGCTATTTTAGGAGCTGTTGCAGGTGCAAAACACATTCATACTTTAGCTGAAGCTTATGGAGCATCCGTTATTTTACATACTGATCATTGTGCGAAAAATTTATTGCCTTGGATTGATGGATTATTAGATGCTTCTGAAAAACATTTTGCAGAAACTGGAAAATCATTATTCAGCTCTCACATGATTGATTTATCTGAAGAGCCAATTGAAGAAAATCTTGAAATTTCTAAAAAATATTTAGAAAGAATGAGCAAAATGGGCATGACTTTAGAAATTGAATTAGGAATAACAGGTGGTGAAGAAGATGGAGTTGACAATTCAGATGTAGATAGCTCAAAATTATATACACAACCAGAAGAAGTAGCGTATGCTTATGAAGAATTGATGAAAATAAGTCCGAGATTTACCATTGCAGCTTCTTTTGGAAATGTTCATGGGGTTTACAAACCCGGAAATGTAAAATTGACTCCAAAAATTCTTAAAAATTCGCAAGAATACGTTCAAAATAAATTCAATACCAATGCTAATCCTGTAGATTTTGTATTCCACGGAGGATCAGGTTCTACTTTAGAAGAAATTAGAGAAGCAATTGGGTACGGAGTTATTAAAATGAACATTGATACCGATTTACAATTTGCATTCACTGAAGGAATTCGTGATTATATGGTAAACAAAGTAGATTATTTAAGAACACAAATTGGAAGCCCAGACGGAGCTGACAGTCCAAACAAAAAACACTACGACCCAAGAAAATGGGTTCGTGAAGGAGAAGTTACGTTCAACACAAGATTAGAACAAGCTTTTGCCGATTTGAATAACGTAAATACTTTATAGTCATCAAGTCAAAAGTCGAATGTCTGAATGTTTACAGATTTGTTTGGGTTTTGACTTTTGACTTTTAACTTTTGACTTGAAAAATTATGGCTTGGTTTAAAAGAAAAGAAAAAGGAATTACTACTGCAACCGAGGACAAAAAAGATGTTCCTAAAGGATTGTGGTACAAATCACCAACAGGTAAAATTATTGACCAAGATGAATTGGCAAGAAATCTTTGGGTAAGCCCAGAAGACGATTATCATGTTCGTATTGGTAGTAAAGAATATTTCGAAATTTTATTCGACAACAACGAATTTAAAGAACTTGATGCAAAATTAACATCAAAGGACCCTTTGAAATTTGAAGACACTAAAAAATACAGTGATCGTTTAAAAGATGTAATGGATAAAACCAAATTGAATGATGCTATTAGAACAGCCGTTGGAAAATCTAAAGGGAAAGACCTTGTGGTTTCTTGTATGGATTTTGCGTTTATTGGTGGTTCAATGGGTGCTGTTGTAGGTGAAAAAATTGTAAGAGCAATTGATTATTCTATTAAAAATAACGTTCCTTTTGTTTTGATTTCAAAATCGGGTGGAGCTCGTATGATGGAAGCAGCCTACTCGTTAATGCAATTAGCAAAAACTTCGGCAAAACTGGCGCAATTAGCAGAAGCTAAAATACCTTACATTTCATTATGTACAGACCCAACAACAGGAGGAACAACAGCTTCTTATGCTATGCTTGGCGATATTAATATTGGCGAACCTGGCGCTTTAATTGGCTTTGCTGGACCTCGAGTGGTAAAAGACACTACAGGTAAAGAGTTGCCAGAAGGATTTCAAACTTCAGAATTCTTATTAGAACATGGATTTTTAGACTTTATTTCTCCAAGAAAAGAGCTGAAAGATAAAATCAACTTGTATATTGATTTAATTCAGAATCAAGAAGTTAGATAATAAAAAATCCCGTTAGTAATTCTAACGGGATTTTTTTTAAAAGACTGCACGTAGCGCTATAATAAAATTCTTTCCAGGTGATACTATCCCAGAACTATAGGGTCTATATCGCTGATCTGTTATGTTTTCTATACCTGTCGTAAGTGTAAAATTCTTATTTAGCTTATACATCGATTTTAAATTAAAGGTGCACCAGCTAGGAGAATAAGGATTTCCATTACCATCAATTGCGTAAATTTCTTTTTTACCTTTTTCTTCTTCGGCTAAATCATCAAAAGCTACTTCATCACTAAATTGCAGATTGAATTCTAAATCGAGCTTTGAATTCGCATAACCAATTCTTGAAACCCCAAAAAAAGGTGCTGCATGTCGAGACGGACTTTTATCGCCATTGTCTAATTCTTCTTCTCCTTTTTGGAAATTTAAATCGGTAGAAAATCGAAATCCGGAAGACATTTTTACCTCAAAACCTGCCTGAATTCCATATACATTTGCTTTAGCTGCATTTTGAATAGCCTGCACTTGACTTAATTCGCCGTCATACATAATTTGAGAAGCACCGTTTAAAGTGAAATCTCTTCTAACTAATGCATTATCGAGTAACGTATAATAAGTAGAAAAATCAATTTTTACATATTTACCAATTTGCTTTGCAATATTTAAATCGATGTTGTAAGCATATTCGGCTTCTAAATCAGGATTTGGAATAACAGCCGAGCCAGGTTCAGAATCAAATACCTTTCCTACATCGTCTACATTTGGTGAACGAAAGGCTGTTGCTACATTTGAACTTATAATCCATTGATTGTTTGGTCTAAACACAAATCCAGCACTACCAGTTAAAGACCCATTATTAATAGTTGCTGAAGTAAATGGGAACGGATAAAACGTGGTATCAAAATCTGCATTCAAAATAAATACATTGTATCGCAAACCCGTTTGAATTTTTGTTTTATCAGATACTTTATATTGATTATTAAGATAAACTCCTAAGGATTGCCAGGTTGCTTGTGGATATCTTGATGGTCCATCCTGACTTGTTCCAGCGACAATGTTTTGATTAATTCCGGTTGAAATTACATCGTTAAATACATATTCAACTCCGTATAAAATATTATTTTTAGTTGTTGTTGCTTTAGTAAAATCGGCATTAATTGAATACGCATGAACTTTTTCGGTTCTAATTTCACGATTCGGATTATTAATATTTCTACTCATTCTGCTTTCTTCGAAAAACTGATAGGCAAATCGAAATGCCATTTCATCAAACAGTTTAGTTTTAGATTGATGCGTTATATTTAAATTATTCATGATCCATTTTTGTGGACCATAATTAAACTCGCCATACCGAGGTAAACCGGCATTAGTATATCGAATATGTCGATCATAGCGCGAATAGCTGGAAGTTCCTGAAAAATGTAATCCATATTGAAAATCCCATTTTTCATTAGGTTTAAACCTAACTTTTTGCATCAAATTAATCTGTGAATAGGCAGTAGGTTTTTGCACCAATGGATCAGAATTAGTGACAACAACATCAGTTCCATTTTGTCTTTGTACATAAAATGGACGTAAATATTCATCAGGTCCATGTGAACCCATGCGCAAATCATCAAAATCATTTGAACTAAAACTGGTAATAGTTGCCCAGTTTTTCCAACCAACATTCACATCAAAATGACCTGTTTTTTCATTATTAGCTGAGGAAAATCGAGAAACGGCATTTCCTGAAACTATTGATTTAGAAGTAGAAGAAAATTGAGGAGTCAACGTTTGAAAACTCATTACCCCACCAATGGCGTCGCTTCCATACATCACAGAACCTGGTCCAAATACTACTTCTGTTTGTTCTGTTGCGAAAGGATCTAAAGAAATTACATTTTGAATATTTCCACCTCTAAAAATAGCAGTGTTCATTCTTACACCATCAATTGCATATAATAATCGATTAGTAGCAAACCCTCTAATCATAGGGCTTCCTCCACCTTGCTGACTTTTTTGCATGAAGACTTTTCCAGATATGGTTAATAAATCAGCTGCCGTTTGTGGATTATGTAAAGCTACTTTAGTTGGTGAAATAACACTCACTTTTTGCGGAATATCTTTACTATTTTGCTTCCATCGGTTAGCCGAAATTACAACTTCTGAAAGCTCTTTACTTGGCTTTATGGAATCTTGCTCTGTTTGAGGAAATGCAACAACAGAACATAAGAGTATTATATATTGGATAATTATTTTCAATTTGGAAATATCTAGTCTCCAAATATACAAAAAAGTGCGTTACATTCCGCTTCGTATCGCTTCTACAGGATCTAATTTTGAAGCTGAAATGGCAGGTATAATTCCGGCTATTAATCCAATAAAAGCGGCTAAACCAGAACCCAATAGCATGTTTGAAGCGCTCAATACAAATTCGAAATCTAAAGTACTAGATAAAATAATTGCAATTACCCATACTAGAAACATTCCTATTAAACCCCCAATTAAAGACAAAATAACGGCTTCAATTAAAAATTGGAATAAAATGAATTTATTTTTTGCGCCTAATGCTTTTTGAATTCCTATTAAATTGGTGCGCTCTTTTACCGAAACGAACATAATATTTGCTATTCCAAAACCACCCACTAATAAAGAAAATGCACTGATTCCCCATCCAATGGCGTTCATTTGACCTACAATATTATCAATAAAATCGGTAAATCCAGAAAGTACATTCATGAAGAAATTATCAATTTCACCGGTTTTTACACCTCTATGAGTGCGTAATTTTTGTGCTAATTCGGCTTTAAATTCTTCAATATCAATTCCTTTCTCAGGTTTAATTAGAATAGCAGCGCGCAACGCATCATTTTCATCACCGTACATTCTTCTTAAAAAATTAACTGGGAAAAATACTGCAACGTCATTACTATCCCCAAACATGCCTTGACCTTGTTTTTTTAACACCCCAATAACCGTAAGTTTTTGGCCGTATAAACGAATTTTCTTTCCAATAGGATCGGTATTTTCAAATAATCCGTTAGCTACTTCGCTTCCAATTACAATTACTGGACTTCCAGAGTTTGATTCGGATGCATTAAAGAGACGACCTGTTTCTATTTTTATCGGTTCGATATCAAAAAAGTCTTCAGTAGAAGGTTTTACGCGTATTGAATTAACTGTTTTGGATTCAAATTTGACACTTTCGTTTCGGGCAAAGAAATTAAACGAAATTTTATCAATACTTGGAATACTTTTTTTCAAAAACTCAAACTCATCATACGTTACTTTTGGAAATTGTTCCCGTTTCCATCGTGGTACTTCAGAAGGGCCAAAAGAAAAATTCATAAGGTATACGGTATTCATATCCATATCGCTCAAATCTTCTTTAATTTTCTTATCCATAGAATCTACGGCAGCTAAGACGGCTATAATTGAAAAAATTCCGAT
>CAMDQL010000087.1 GCA_945905915.1 Flavobacterium psychrophilum | reverse complement strand
CCAAAAGTAATCATTTTAATAAAACCGTTCTCTTTTTACTTTTCGGTTTTTACTTTACATTTGCAAATTAGAATAACAATTTAGCAACACTCAGCAAAAAAAAATGGCAAAAATCTTAACCGGAATTCAAAGTACAGGAACCCCACACTTAGGTAATTTATTAGGCGCAATTTTACCTGCTATTCAAATGGCAAAAAATCCTGATAACGAATCTTTTCTTTTTATTGCCGATTTGCATTCGATTACGCAAATCAAAAATGGAACAGAATTAAGACAAAACACCTACAGTACGGCTGCGGCTTGGCTAGCTTGCGGTTTAGATACTAATAAAATTGTTTTTTATCGCCAATCGGATGTGACTGAAACTACCGAACTTGCTTGGTATTTGAGCTGTTTTTTTCCGTTTCAACGCTTAACATTAGCACATTCTTTTAAAGATAAAGCCGACAGACTAGACGATGTTAATGCAGGATTATTTTCCTATCCGATGTTAATGGCCGCCGATATATTACTGTATGATGCTACTATTGTTCCTGTTGGAAAAGACCAATTGCAACACATAGAAATTACTCGTGATGTAGCTTCAAGATTTAATCACCAAATGGGAGAAACTTTTGTAATTCCAGAGGCAAAAACCAGCGAAGAAACCATGTATGTGCCTGGAACAGACGGTCAAAAAATGAGTAAATCAAGAAATAATTTCATCAATATTTTTGTGGACGATAACGCACTTCGTAAGCAAATTATGGGAATTGAAACTGATAGTACTCCTCTTGAGGCTCCAAAAAATCCAGACACTTGTAATGTATTTGCTTTATATAAATTGTTAGGTTCTACTGAAGAGATTACGGATTTACGTGCCAAATATGAAGCAGGAAATTATGGTTATGGCCACGCCAAACAAGCACTTTATGATTTAATAGTAGTTAAATTTGCATCTGAAAGAGAAAAATACAATTACTATATCAATAATCTTGAAGCGGTTGATAAATTATTACTAGAAGGCGCCACAAAAGCAAGAAAAGTTGCTCAAAGTGTTTTATCAAGAGTCAGAGAAAAACTGGGATACTAATAAAATAACATATAAAAACCTCAACGATTAGCTGTCTAATTTTTGAGGTTTTTTACAAAACCGCTTCAAAAATCTTTCCTGGCAAAGGACGAATTACTCCTTTTAATTCCATGTTCAACAATATAGAAGAAATGCGATAAATAGGAAAATCACATTCTAAAGCAATAATGTCCATCATTTCTTTTCCTGTTTTTTGAAGGTAATCATAGATTTTCTGTTCTTCATTCGTTAAGGAAATAAATAATTGTTTTTGAACTGCTTTTTGCGATTCGCGTTGCAGTTCCCAATTTAAAATGTACACCAAATCTGCCGCCGATGTTAGCAAATTAGCACGCTGGGTTTTAATCAAATTATTGCATCCTTGGCTATATTTATCAGTGGTTCTCCCCGGAACTGCAAACACATCTCGGTTGTAATCATTAGCTAAATTTGCAGTGACTAATGATCCGCCTTTTTCGGCGCTTTCAATTACAACAGTGGCTTCACTAATGCCGGCTACGATTCTGTTGCGCTTGATAAAATTTTCTTTATCTGGTTTACTGGTGCTCCAAAACTCGGTTAAAAATCCTCCGTTTTGTTCCATTTTTGCCATATACTTTTTATGAGTTTTGGGATAAATTTGATTCAAACCATGTGCTAATACACCTATCGTTTGCAAGCCATAATCCATTGCCATTTGATGGGCATAAATATCTACACCATAAGCAAACCCACTAACAATAATAGGATTTAATTGTGCAATTTCTTCCAGAAATTTTTTTGTAAATTCCACACCATAAGAGGTAATTTGGCGTGTGCCAACAATACTAATTACTCTACGGTTTTGTAAATTGATATTTCCTGCTTGAAACAAAAGTACCGGACTATCGTAACAGTGTTTTAATCGTTCGGGATAGTTTTCTTCTTGAAAATAGGTGGTGAAAATATTTTCTTGCGCTATGAATTGGATTTCGGCTTCCGCTTTTACAAATACAGCTTTATCTTGTAAATTTTTAATTACGACCGAACCAATGCCGTCAATTTTTTGAAGTTGGGATTTCTTTGAAGTAAATACTGCTTCTGCGTTTCCGCAATGTTGGATGAGTTTTTTGGCGATTACATCTCCTACTCCTTCCACTTGCATGAGCGCAAGCGTGTGGTACAATTCTGATTGTGTCATGGCGGATATAAAATTTATTTGGCATATAATTGAAGTACAAAAATAGCAGTTTTTAGAAATAAACCAAAGATTTTTTAAACAAAGAAAAAGGCCTGAACCGTAAAACCCCTAGAATTTGAAAATTAAAACAAAGACTAAAAATAAAATTGTTAATAATTTTTGTTAATAAAATTTTGAAATTAGCATTGATTATCTAACTTTGTTGTTATGCAGATAGAAAAACACATTTCCGACTTATTATATCGTTATCAGTGCGTAACTGTGCCTGGTTTTGGTGCATTTTTAACCGAAACCGTATCAGCTCATGTAACAGGTAGTGCGAGCTCGTTTTTTCCGCCTAAAAAGGTGGTTTCATTTAATGCAAATGTAAAAAATAACGATGGATTATTAGCTAACCACGTGGCATTACAAGAAAAAATGTCTTATGAATTGGCAGTTATAAAAATAAATGATGTTGCAGCTGAATGGACTTATTTGTTACAAAATCGCAATCGATTAGCGTTAAAAAATATTGGTGAAATTTCTGTTAATAATGAAATGAATTGGGTTTTTGAGCCTGCAAATACCATTAATTATTTGACCGATGCTTTTGGGCTAACTTCTTTTGTTTCTCCTGAAATTACAAGAGAAAAATTAAAACAAGAAGTAGAGGCTTTAGAAGAAAGAGCACCGATTATTTTTACACCTCAACGAAAAAGAAATTATTCTTATTTAAAATATGCTGCTGTTTTTACAGTTATGTTTGGCGCTGGAACTTTTGGTTATAAAATGTATTATGACCAACAAGTAATGGAGCAAACTTTGATTGTTGAGAAAAAAGTGCAAGAAAAAGTGCAACAACAAATTCAAGAAGCTACTTTTATGCTTTCCAATCCGATTCCATCGGTAGAGTTGGCAATTGTTGAAGAAAAAATGCCCTATCATTTAGTTGCAGGCGCTTATAGAAGCGAAGAAAATGCAAATAAAGCAATTGCAGAACTTACTGCTGCTGGTTTTGAAAACGCTAAAATGCTTCCGTTGAATAAACACAAATTATACCCTGTAGTGTATGCAAGTTTTAAAACACTTAACGAAGCACAATCAGAACGTAGAGCGATACAAAAATCACATAATGCAGAAGCTTGGTTGTTGATCGACTAAAAGCAACTTATTACATAAAAAGTATTAAAATCTCAGTTTTGGGATTTTTTTATGTGTTTTATTTTCTAATTCCTCGTTATCTTTGCAAAAAAAACAATGCAACCAAAATTTCCTTCAGAATCAGTCACCACTTTAACCGACTTAGTATTGCCGGGAGAAACCAATCCGTTGAATAATTTATTTGGTGGCGAATTATTAGCGCGTATGGATAGAGCTGCTAGTATTACTGCAAGAAGACATTCGCGTAGAATTTGTGTAACGGCATCGGTGAATCATGTGGCATTTAATAGAGCCATTCCGTTAGGAAGTGTTGTAACCGTGGAATCGAAAGTTTCCAGAACATTCAATACTTCTATGGAGATTTTTATTGATGTATGGATTGAAGACAGAGAATCCGGGATTAAAAATAAAGCCAACGAGGCCATTTATACTTTTGTAGCAGTTGATGAAACTGGAAGACCTATTCCTGTGCCGCCAATTGTTCCCGAAACCGATTTAGAAAAAGATCGATTTGCCGCCGCATTACGAAGAAAACAATTAAGCTTAGTATTAGCCGGAAAAATGAAACCCAACGAAGCAACGGAATTAAGAGCGTTGTTTATGGAATAAATCCAGAACCTACAGGCTCTTTTTTTTATTTTTGTAAAAAACAAACACACATGTCATCATTTTATAAATTAAGCATTAAAGAAATTATCAAAGAAACAGCCGATGCGGTTTCCATTTTATTTAATGTTCCCGAGGAATTAAAATCACATTATACTTTTGTTGCCGGTCAATATGTAAACTTAAAAGTTACATTGGACGGACAAGAAATTAGAAGAGCCTATTCTATTTGTTCGGCTCCAAAAAGTGGCGAATTGCGAATTGCAGTAAAAGCAGTAAAAAACGGATTTTTCTCAAAATTTGCTAATGAAAAACTAGCCGTTGGAAATGTAATTGAAGTAGGAACTCCTGAAGGAAAATTCACATTCGAACCCAAAACAGATCGTCAAAAAAACTACGCAGCTTTTGTGGCTGGAAGCGGAATTACGCCTGTATTTTCGATTTTAAAATCGGTTTTAGAAGAAGAACCTAATAGCACATTTGTCTTGGTTTACGGAAATAAATCGGAAAAAGACACCATTTTTCATAACCAATTACACGACTTACAGTTGCAATATGTAGGGCGTTTGTTTGTGCAAAATGTGTACAGTCAATCAACCGCAGATAACGCTTTACTTGGCAGAATCGACCATACCACAGTGAATTTTATCTTAAAAAATAAACATGCCGAAATGGAGTTTTCAAAATTCTATTTGTGTGGGCCAGAAGAAATGATCAATTTGGTTTCAAATACTTTGAAAGAAAATAACATTTCAGATTCAGATATTAAATTCGAATTGTTCTCAACATCTTCAAACAATAAAGAAGCAACTAGTGGCGCAGATGGTCATACTAAGATTTCTATTTTGGTAGATAGTGAAGAAACCACTTTTGAAATGAGTCAGCAACAAACTTTATTAGAAGCGGCTTTGAAGCAAGGTATAGATGTTCCGTATTCTTGTCAAGGCGGCATTTGCAGCAGTTGTATTTGCAGAATAACCGAAGGTGCTGCGGAAATGAAGAAAAATCAAATTTTAAACGAATCTGAAGTAGCCGAAGGATTGACTTTAGCGTGTCAAGCTTATCCAACAACGACAACCATTAAAATTGATTTTGATGATGTTTAGTGGGCAAAATTCCAAATAAAAAAATCCAAATTCAAATTTTATTTAGGTAAGATTGGAATTTATTTTTTCAATGACCTGAAAAGGTAAAATCGTTCGCATTGCATTTTCATAGCCTGCTACTTTTTTATTTCCGTACACCGAAGTAGGCAAAAATGGATATTGTTTTCTATCTGAAGTCAGACAAAAATCATCGGGTTGATTAAATGGTTTGAAACCTGCAAAAGGATGGGTAGCGCCCCAAAGTGTAATAACTTTTACACCTAACATAGACGAAATATGTGAGTTTCCAGAATCCATGGAAAGCATGATGTCTAAATTGGAAATTAATTGTATTTCTGCTTCAAATGATAATTTACCCGCAACAATAATGACATTATCGTGGTTGTTTTGTAATTGTTTTAATTTCTGAATCTCTGTTGCGCCTCCGCCAAATAAAAAGATTTTAACGTTTTTATTTTTAGCTAAATCGTCTATTACTTTTTGCATTAAATCTGATGGATAGACTTTACTTTCGTATTGTGCAAAAGGGGCAATTCCAATCCAATTTTGATTTTTAGTTCCTGTAAAAGAAATGATTTCTTCTGATAAAATAGCTTTTTCAGGAAATTTAGGATTCGCTAAATCTATTGAAAATCCAAGTTGTTTGAACGTATCCACATGTCTTTCAATCATTGGTTTCAATGGAGCAAAAACTTTATTAGTCAAACTAGTTAACGCTTTTTTTTCGGCTCTACCTTTATCGGTTGCAGCTACTTTTTTTCCGCTTAACGCGAATAATGTTCGAACTACTTTAGAACGAAGCACATTATGTAAATCGGCAACAGCATCAATGTTTAATTTTCTTAAATCAGAAAACAATCGGAATAATCCTAAAAAACCTTTGTGGCGTTCTTTCAAATCTACTCCAAAGAAATTCACATTCGGAATGCCTTCAAAAAAAGGTTGGAAGAATGGTCTTGAAACGATCGTTATTTTTACGTCGGGATGTTGTAAAACTAAGGCTCTCAACACAGGAACTGTCATTGCGACATCACCCATGGCTGAGAGCCTTATTACCAATATATGTTTTGGTTTAGATAGCAATAGATTACTATTTTTTATTTTGATACAACACCGGATTTAACTCCTCGTCGTTGTACATTTTCATTTGTTTGTATACTTTCATGTATTTGTCGCCTGCTTCAATATCTTCAATTAATTGACTGATTGAAGTAAACATATCGTTTTTTTGGTCTAACAATACGTTTAATTTTTCTTGACATTTTGCTCGGTGCTCAGCAGTTGCTTCGGCACGAGTTGCCTCTTCATTCATGTGGTAAATTTTCAAAGCTAAAATTGATAAACGATCAATTGCCCAAGCTGGACTTTCGGTGTTTATTTTTGCATTTGGTTTAACCTGAACATTCTTGTATTTATCTAAGAAATAACTATCAATGTACTCCACCATATCGGTACGAACTTGGTTTGAAGCATCAATTTTACGTTTCAAATCTAAAGCTGCAACCGGGTCAATATTTGGGTCACGAAC
>CAMDQL010000086.1 GCA_945905915.1 Flavobacterium psychrophilum | reverse complement strand
TTAAAGCAGAAGGTGAAATTGACGAACGCGATTTCCTAGATCGAGCAGAATTACTTTGTAAACTTGGACAAACGGTAATGATTTCTAATTTCCAAGAATACTTTAAAGTAGTAGAATATTTTTCAAACTACTCAAAAGCTCGAATGGGATTAGCAATGGGCGTAAATAACTTAATCGAAATCTTTGATGAAAAATACTACCGTCACTTATCTGGTGGTATTCTAGAAGCCTTTGGAAAATTATTTTACAGAGATTTAAAAGTGTATTTATATCCGATGAAAGACAAAGCAGGAAATATAATTACTTCTGAAAATTTGAAAGTACATCCACGAATGAAAGAATTATACAAGTTCTTTAAGTTCAACGGTAAGGTAATCGATATTAAAGATTATCATGAAAAAAATCTAGAAATATTTTCGAGAAAAGTGTTGAAAATGATTTGTAGTGGTGAATCCGGCTGGGAAGATTTATTACCAGAAGGCACCGCAGCAATTATCAAAAAAGAAAAATTATTTTCATATGCTTGCGAAATTGATTTAAAAGCACCTGAAACCTCACATTAATAATTAAACCACGTGCAAACGTGGTTTTTTAATAATTAATAAACCAATGAACATTCGACTTATTGCTATTGGTAAAACCGATAATAAAGACTTACAATCGTTGATTAATGAGTATACAAAGCGTTTGTCTTTTTATGTGAAATTTGAATTGGAAATTATTCCAGATATTAAAAATGTTAAGAATTTATCGGAAGCCCAACAAAAAGAGAAGGAAGGCGAACTTATTCTGGCGAAAATTGGCCCAACCGATCAATTAATTTTATTAGATGAAAATGGCAAAACGTTCAGCAGTGTTGGATTTTCAGACTATTTACAAAAGAAAATGAATGCCGGAATTAAAACCTTAGTTTTTGTCATTGGCGGACCTTATGGTTTTAGCGAAATTGTATATCAAAAAGCTCATGGAAAAGTATCACTATCTGAAATGACGTTTTCTCACCAAATGGTGCGTTTGTTTGTGATTGAGCAAATTTATAGAGGGTTTACTATTCTTCAAAACGAACCTTATCACCATCAGTAAAATCAATTTTAAAAAAAAACACTAATAATGTGATTTCTTTCATTGCAATTGACTAACTAATTTGACACATTCTACGGCATCTTTTACATCGTGAACTCGCAATATTTTTGCTCCTTTTTGCAAAGCGATGGTGTTGATTACCGTTGTTCCATTCAAAGCTTCTTGTGGTGAAGTTTCTAACACTTTATAAATCATCGACTTTCTAGAGGCACCAACTAATAACGGCAATTCTAATATTGAAAACAGTTCTAATTTTTGCAACACTTCATAATTTTGTTCTACTGTTTTTGCAAATCCAAAACCTGGATCAATAATTACATCTGAAATACCAAAACTTCTTGCTTTTTGAATACGTTCCGAAAAATAAAAAAGCATTTCTTTCACTACATCATCATATTGAGTTAGACTTTGCATAGTTTGCGGAGTACCGCGCATGTGCATCATGATATACGGTACTTTTAGTTCGGCAACAGTAGGCAGCATAGCGTCATCTATTAATCCAGCTGAAATATCGTTTACCATAGCCACACCTTGATCTACAGCAAATTTAGCAACAGAAGCACTAAACGTATCTACAGATAAAACAACACTTGGAAACGTATTGACAAGCTCTTTAATGACTACTTTTAATCGATTGATTTCATCTTGTTCAGAAACAAATTCGGCACTTGGTTTGCTCGAATATGCTCCAATATCAATAATATCGGCTCCTTCTGAGATCATTTTCTCTACCTGTCGAATGATGGAGTTAATTTCATTATGCTTGCCTCCATCATAAAATGAGTTGGGCGTTACATTCACAATCCCCATTACTTTTGGAATTGTTAAATCGATAAGTCTACTATTACAATTGATTGTCATTTTATTTGTATTTCTTTTGACTTTTCACTTTTCAATTTTGACTTAATTCATTACTTTTGGAAAATATTCATACAAATATACAGCAAATAATGTCGAATACTTCTCAACAATATGATAAAGTTATAGCGGTTTGTCGCGAACTGTTTAGTAAAAAAATGAAAGATTATGGAAGTTCATGGCGCATTTTACGTTTGCCTTCTTTAACCGACCAAATTTTTATTAAAGCCCAACGCATTAGAAGTCTTCAAAAAAATGAGGTGCGAAAAGTAGACGAAGACGAAACTTCTGAATTCATTGGTATTATCAATTATTGTATTATGGCTTTGATACAAATTGAAAAAGGAGTTGTAGATCAACCTGATTTAGAATTTACTGAAACCATAGCGCTTTATGACGAAAAAGTAGCACTAACTAAAGACTTGATGCAAGATAAAAACCACGATTATGGCGAAGCTTGGCGCGAAATGCGTGTTAACAGTTTGACCGATTTAATTTTGCAAAAATTACTACGCGTAAAACAAATTGAAGACAATAAAGGAAAAACGTTGGTTTCTGAAGGTATTGATGCTAATTACCAAGACATGATAAATTATTCGGTATTTGCATTGATACTTATGAATCGTTCTAATTAGTTTCAGGTTTAAAGTTAAATAACATCTTGATAACAAAATCAAACCGAAAACATGAGTAAATTTGTGTACCATACTATAAATTTGTTTTTTAGACAACCTGAAACTTGAAACCTGAGACAAAACAACGAAAAACTCATGAACACAAAAAATATTACTTGGCTTTTACGCCTAATTATTTCCGCCTTATTTATTGTTTCTGCTGTGGCAAAACTATATCCTTCACCCTATTTTGCAATCTCTACTTTTGAAGTAAAACAATTATATTCATTAGGTTTTTCTGAAGCTTTGGCGCCATACTTTTCAAGAATTTTAATTGGAATTGAATTTGCTTTAGGTATCGCAATTTTAGTAAAAGATTACTTGAAAAAAATTACGATTCCAGCTACGATTTTATTATTAACTGTTTTTATAATTCACTTAAGTTACACCACTTTTGCTAGTGGAAATGCAGGAAATTGTGGTTGTTTTGGCGAATTAATTCCCATGACTCCTGTAGAGGCTATCATTAAGAACATCATTGCAATCGGATTATTAATTTGGTTATTTAAAATACTTCCCGCTGATAAAAAATCAAATTTTTGGTTGTTAAGTTCCATTGTTTTAGGCTGTATTTTAGGATTATTTATGATAGCCCCTATGAAAGTAAGCGCCAGTCCTGTTATACATATACCAACTGAAACCACAAATCTAGGAATTAGCACCGATACCACTTTAAAGACTGTGCTATCAACGGTAGAAAAAGCGATTGATTCTTCGAACATTGTTAAAGAAAAAATTACAGTTGACGAACCTACTGCAAAAAAATCAGGGTTTGCCAATTATTTTCCAACGATAGATCAAGACAAAAAGATTCTATGCTTTTTTGCTCCGGGTTGCGATCATTGCCAAGAAACAGCGAAGCAACTTACTGAAATGAAACGAAAAGATAAAAATTTTCCAGCTGTTTCCATTATTTTCATGGATGAAGAAGCTGATAAAATTCCCGCTTTTTTCAAAGCCGCTGGTGCAAAATACCCCTATCAAATAGTTGATATTATCAGTTTTTGGAATCTCATAGGAAACACTAGAGACACTCCTGGTATAAAATATCTTTGGAACGGAAATGAAATTTTGTTTTACGATGGCATCAATGCAAATAAATTCAACGGAACAGAATTAAAGAAATCATTAAAAAAACCATATTCAGCATTAAAAAAATAAATTATGAAAAAAATTATAGTTGTAGCTACATTGCTAATCAGCACCTTAGGATGTGCTCAAAAAGAAGAAACTAGCTTTAAAAAAGACGGTTTAGAAAACGTAATGGTTACTACCGAAAATAAACCAATTACTTTTGCAGAAATTCTAAAAAAATACGAAGGAAAAACCATTGTAATCGATGTTTGGGCTTCTTGGTGTTCAGACTGTGTGAAAGGAATGCCAAAAGTAAAAGAATTACAAGAAAAAAATCCAGAGGTTACTTTCTTGTTTATCTCTATGGATAAATCCTATGAATCTTGGTTAAAAGGTATTGAAAAATATGAAGTTAGAGGAGAGCACTATTTAACTACCGACGGAATGAAAGGGTTTTTTGGAAAATCAATTGATCTGGATTGGATTCCTAGATACATGGTGGTGGATAAAAAAGGTAAAATAGCATTATATAAAGTTATTGAAGCTGATGATGAAAAATTAATTAAAACTTTAGAATCGTTAAAATAATGAGAAAAAACATCGTTGCCGGAAACTGGAAAATGCACAAAACCCAAAAAGAAACCGTTGCATTATTGGAAGAAATTATCGCTAAGAAATCAAATAGTAGCACTGAAATTATAGTAGCTCCCACTTTTGTCAACCTATCAAAAGCAGTTGAAATCACTAAGGAAAATGGAATAACGGTAGCTGCACAAAATATGCATCAAGCAGAAGGTGGCGCATTTACTGGCGAAATTGCCGCTTCAATGTTAACCGATATCGGAGTAAACACTGTCATCTTAGGTCACAGCGAAAGACGTGCTTATTTCCATGAAACCGATGCTTTATTAGCAAATAAAGTAGACACTGCATTAAAACACGAAATGCGTGTAATTTTCTGTTTTGGTGAAGAATTAAAAGACCGCCAACAAAACAATCATTTTAACTTGGTTGAAAATCAATTGCGAGATGGATTGTTTCACATAGAAAAGAAAGATTGGGCGAATATAGTATTGGCTTACGAGCCTGTTTGGGCAATCGGAACGGGTGAAACTGCTTCTCCAGAACAAGCGCAAGAAATGCATAAATTCATACGCACGCTAGTAGAAAAAGTTTACGGATTTGACATTGCCGATAACTTAACTATTTTATACGGCGGAAGTGTAAAACCAGATAATGCTAGAGAAATCTTTTCAAAACCTGATGTTGATGGTGGCTTAATTGGAGGTGCTGCTTTAAAAGCAGATGACTTTTTAGCAATTGTGAACGGTTTTTAATTTTGATGTTCGGATTTAAGATTTTCGGATTTTAGAACACGGATGAAACAGATTTAACGGATTTACACAGATTTTTTTCAAAATAATACCATAAAAAAACTCCGATTTTCATCGGAGTTTAATTTTTTATTGATTCATCGAAATTAAAAATTCTTCGTTGTTTCGGGTTTTCTTAAATCTATCGTGAATAAAATCCATCGCTTCTACTGGATTCATATCGGCAAGATATTTACGCATAATCCACATTCTATGAATGGTATTTTCGTCTAATAATAAGTCATCACGACGCGTACTTGAAGATACCAAGTCGATAGCAGGGAAAATACGTTTGTTAGAAATTCTTCTATCCAACTGTAATTCCATGTTACCAGTACCTTTGAATTCTTCAAAGATTACTTCGTCCATTTTAGAACCCGTTTCGGTTAATGCTGTAGCAATGATACTCAAAGAACCACCGTTTTCTACATTACGAGCTGCTCCAAAGAAACGTTTTGGTTTTTGTAACGCATTTGCATCAACACCACCACTTAATATTTTTCCAGAAGCAGGTTGTACTGTATTATAAGCTCTTGCTAAACGTGTAATTGAATCTAATAAAATGACTACATCATGACCACATTCTACTAAACGTTTTGCTTTTTCTAACACAATATTAGCAATCTTAACGTGCTCTTGAGGCTCTCTATCAAAAGTAGAAGCAATAACTTCTCCTCTTACACTACGTTGCATATCGGTAACTTCTTCTGGGCGTTCATCTATCAATAATACAATTAAGTACACTTCCGGATGATTCGCTGCAATGGCATTAGCAACATCTTTCAACAACATGGTTTTACCCGTTTTTGGTTGGGCAACAATCATTCCACGTTGTCCTTTTCCAATAGGCGAAAACAAATCGATAATACGCGTCGAAATAGTACTATCTCTTTCAGCTAAGTTGAATTTTTCGGTTGGAAAAACCGGTGTTAAATGTTCAAATGAAATTCGATCTCTAACCACTTGTGGATCGTGACCGTTTATTTTCAATACTTTTACTAATGGAAAATATTTTTCGCCTTCCTTTGGAGGACGCACCACTCCTTTTACAGTATCTCCAGTTTTTAATCCGAATAAACGAATTTGCGAAGTTGATAAGTAAATATCATCTGGTGAAGCTAAATAATTATAATCAGACGAACGTAAAAAACCATACCCATCAGGCATCATTTCTAATACTCCTTCACTCTCGATGATGCCATCGAACTCATAATCAGGTTCTCTAAAATTTTGCTTTTTATTTTGATGTGGATTTTTATTTCCATTGACACCATTTCCTCCTTCAACTACATTATTCTTCTTATAATCAGGATGGTTAGGATTATTTTGATTGGCCTTGTAATTTGGATTTTTAGCCGTATTTATTTCGTTTGAATTGGTTTCCGAAAATACTTCAGTTGTAGTTGATTCAACGATCGCATCCGAAGTAGTTGAACTAGGTAAAGGTTTTTTACTTTTAAAATCTTTTCTAGGCAACTTATTAGTTGGTTTTGGAGCAAATTCTCTTGTTATAGGTACATTATTCTCTTGGGTTACCTCAAATGTTTCTATTTTAGGTTCAACAGATAACTCTTTTAAGGGTTGAGAAAACAAGTCTTTTTTAATTTGTGGCGACTTAGCAGTTTCTCTTTTAGGAGCAATGCGTGCTCTTTTTTCTTTAAGTTGTTC
>CAMDQL010000085.1 GCA_945905915.1 Flavobacterium psychrophilum | reverse complement strand
GGTTCAATCATTTCTAACCAAGCACGAAAAGCTTCCAAACGCCATTCGGTCATCCATTCGGGTTCATCTTTTTTCTTAGAAATCGCCCGAACAATGTCTTCATTTAATCCAATAGGAAACGTTTCCGAGTCTAATTCGGTGTAAAATCCGTATTCGTATTCTTTATTTTCTAATTCGACTTTTAAGTCGTCCTCAGTATATTTACTCATTTTTTAAGTCTTAAAATTTTAAAGTCAATAGTCATAAAGTCAATACAAATCTTTCGACTTGATAACTTTCAACATTCGACTAAAGAGAGAAACTCTCTCCACACCCACATGTCCTTTGTGCATTAGGATTGTTAAAAACAAATCCTTTTCCGTTTAAACCGCCCGAAAATTCTAAAATGGTTCCTGCTAAATAAAGGAAACTCTTTTTTTCAACGGCAATTTTTATGTGGTTATCTTCAAAAACTTTATCGTTCTCGGTTAGTTCTTTGTCAAACTTTAATTCATAAGACAACCCCGAGCAACCGCCACTTTTTACGCCTACTCTCACATAATCTTTGGCCGCATCAAAACCATCATCTTGCATCATCGCAACGATTTTTTTACTTGCTGTATCAGAAACTTTAATCATAACGTCGTTAGTATTTGTGTTTTATTCGTGATATGTAATTTGCATTGAAAAATTTGTTTTTAAATTCAATTGTTTCTCATGCTCATTTCATAGCTTATTTTGATTTTGTCTAAATTAACGACAAAGATAATCCATTAATTACTTTTTACAAGGCTTGCTAACATTTTTATAACTTATGTTAGCATAGTTTCCATTTATAGTATTTTTTGTATTTTGGCACAAAATAACAAATCATGAAATTGCATGCTATTGAAGCGGGAAATTTTAAACTAGATGGAGGTGCTATGTTTGGTGTTGTGCCAAAAACCATGTGGAATAAAACCAATCCGGCCGATGAAAACAACTTAATTGATATTGCAGCTCGTTGTTTATTAATTGAAGACGAAAATCGTTTAATTTTAATAGATACCGGAATGGGCAACAAACAATCGGATAAATTTTTTGGCTATTATTCGCTTTGGGGCGATCATTCGTTGGATAAATCACTAAAAAATGCGGGTTTTCATCGCGATGATGTTACCGATGTCTTTATGACGCATTTGCACTTTGACCATTGTGGTGGAAGTGTCAACTGGAACGCAGCCAAAACTGGTTATGAAGTGGCGTTTAAAAATGCTAAATTCTGGACGAATGACAATCATTGGGAGTGGGCTACAAAGCCAAACTCTAGAGAAAAAGCCTCTTTTTTACATGAAAACATCATTCCGATACAAGAAAGTGGGCAACTAAATTTTATCAAACGACCTGTAGGTGATTTTTTACAAGAATCTGAATTGGGTTTTGGTATTTTCTTTGCCGATGGTCATACCGAAAAACAAATGATTCCGCATATTGATTATAATGGCAAAACAATTGTTTTTTGTGGTGATTTATTAGCAACTGCGGGGCATATTCCTATTCCTTATGTAATGGGTTATGATACTAGACCGTTGCTAACTTTAGACGAAAAAACAAAATTTATGACCGCAGCAGCCGAAAACAATTATTATTTGTTTCTAGAACACGACGCCCATAATCAAATTATCACTGTTGAACAGACCGAAAAAGGAGTTCGGTTAAAAGAAGTTTTTAAATGTGAAGACCTTTTCTAAGACTTTAAAAAAATTGAATAACTGTAACAAAAACAAATCAAATCAGTCCAATAACTGAAATTAATTAATTAAAGAAGATGAAAAAAATTGTTAGACCGCTTTATTTAAGCTTGGCTTTAGGATTTATTTTAGCAAGCTGTGGATCACAAAAAATGATTTCAACACCTGTTGAAAATATTGATAAATTACCCTTAAAAACAACTCCTGTTGCTGAAAACGATTTAAAACGTTGGAGTCATTTAGATTTAGTAAATGACACCGTGCCGGGTATGAGTGTAGATAAAGCCTACAAAGAAATAATCAAAGGCAAAAAAGGTAAAAAAGTAATTGTAGGAATTGTGGATTCTGGTGTGGATATCAACCACGAAGATTTAAAAGCGGTAATTTGGACCAATCCAAAAGAAATTGCTGGTAACGGAATTGACGATGATAAAAACGGTTATATTGACGATATCCACGGATGGAATTTCCTAGGAAACGCAGTGCACGAACAACTTGAAATGACGCGTATTGTTAAAAAAGGACCAAGCACTCCCGATTATGAAAAAGCGAAAGAAAAATTAGCAGAAGAATTAAAAGGGATTCAAGGTCAAAAACAACAATTAGACTTCATCTTAAATGCTGAAAAAACGATCAAAAATCACTTGAAGAAAGACACTTTTACTTTAGAGGAAATTAAAGCAATTAAATCTGATGATTCAGGAGTTAAACAAGCAAAAGCAATGTTTACTCAAATCTTAAGCAACACAACTAAAGAGAAGTTTGATGCAGAAATTGAAGAGTTTAAAGACTACGTTTATGGACAACTCAACTACAACTTAAATGTTGAATACGACGGGCGTTCTATTGTTGGAGATAATCCAAACGATTTGAATGATACAAAATACGGCAATAATAATGTTGTTGGTCCAGAGCCAAAAGAAGCTAAACACGGAACGCACGTAGCAGGAATTGTAGCGCAAGTTAGAGGAAACAATAAAGGCGGTGACGGCGTTACGAATAATGCAGAAATATTAGTAGTAAGAGCTGTTCCAGATGGTGACGAATACGACAAAGATATCGCCTTAGGAATTCGATACGCGGTAGATAATGGCGCTAAAGTTATCAATGGTTCTTTCGGGAAGTATTTTTCTCAAAATAAAGAATGGGTTATTGATGCCATTAAATATGCAGAATCGAAAGACGTTTTAGTAGTTATTGCTGCTGGAAATGAATCGTATGATTTAGATGTGACCAATAAATATCCAAATGACACCTATGACGGAAGTCCAGAGTATGCTAACAATGTATTAATCATCGGAGCATTATCACCAAGTTATGGCACCAAAATGGTTGCTGATTTTTCAAATTACGGAAAAAACAACGTAGATATTTATGCCCCTGGAGATGAAATTTATGCAACAACTCCCTTAAATACTTACGAATACCTTCAAGGAACTTCAATGGCGTCTCCAAATGTCGCTGGAGTAGCTACTTTAATTCGTTCTTACTATCCAAGTTTAACCGCAGTGCAAGTGAAACAAGTTATCATGGAAAGTGGAATGCCTTTAAAAAACACGGTTATTTTAGGAGAAGACAAGCATAAAGCTAATTTTTCCGAAGCTTCAAAATCGGGTAAAATTGTAAATGTATACAACGCGTTACTTTTAGCTAAAAAAATGGCTAAAAAATAATGACACCTTTTCTTTAACCTATATTTTTCCTACAAGACTTAAATCACCTTGTAGGATTTCTTTTAAAAATTGAATATGAAAAAAATACTTTTATTAAGCTTATTTCCGATTTTCGTTCTAGCACAAAACAATCCAAATCCGGGCTACTGGCAACAACACGTTGACTATAAAATGGAGGTGAATATGGATGTGAAAAAGTTCCAATACACCGGAAAACAAGAAATTGTTTACACCAATAATTCTAACGATACCTTACATAAAGTATATTATCATTTATTCAATAATGCGTTTCAACCTGGAAGCGAAATGGACGCGAGACTTCAAGCCATTTCTGATCCAGATAAACGAATGGTAAGAACCTTTAAAAAAGAAGGAAAAGAAACTAAAGAAAGTAGAATTAGCACTTTAAAACCAAACGAAATTGGCTATTTAAATATTGCAAATTTTAAACAAGATGGTGTTGCTGCAACCTCAAAAGTTGTTGGAACTATATTAGAAGTAACGTTGGCGAAAGCCATATTACCCAAACAAAAAACCTTATTTTCATTAGATTTTGAAGGTCAAGTGCCTTTGCAAATTCGTCGTTCTGGCCGATTGTCTGAAGAAGGTGTTGCTTTATCAATGACGCAATGGTATCCAAAATTATGCGAATATGATTTCGAAGGGTGGCACGCAAATCCTTACATTGCTCGTGAATTTCATGGCGTTTGGGGAAATTTTGATGTAAAAATTAGCATTGACAAAGACTACACCATTGGCGGAACAGGCTATTTACAAAACAAAAACGAAATAGGTCATGGTTATCAAGATGAAGGGGTAACGGTTGTCTATCCAAAGAAAACCAAAACACTAACTTGGCATTTTTATGCGCCTAATGTACACGATTTTGCTTGGGGCGCCGATAATGATTTCATTCACGACAAGTTGATGGGTCCTAACAAAGTAGAATTGCATTTCTTGTACAAAAACAAAAAAGACAATTTGGAAAATTGGAAAAAAATGCAACCCAAAACTGCAGAATTATTAGCTTTTTTTAATGAAAACGTAGGACAATATCCGTACAAACAATATTCGGTAATTCAAGGTGGCGATGGTGGAATGGAATATGGTATGTGTACCTTAATCACCGGAAACAGATCCTTTGGAAGTTTAGTAGGAGTTACTGCACACGAAATGGCGCATTCTTGGTTCCAATTTGTTTTGGCAACTAACGAATCCAAACACGAATGGATGGATGAAGGATTTACATCGTACATTTCTAACTTAGCGACGAACCAAGTGTTACCTCCAAAAAAACCAGAAATCCCTTATGAAGATGCCTACAATAATTACATTTATCTAGCAAAATCTGGAAAAGAGCAACCGCTTTCTACTCATGCTGATCGTTATGAATTGAATATGGCTTATGGTATCTCGGCTTATAGTAAAGGAGAGGTTTTTTTAGTACAATTAGGATATATTATTGGCGAGGAAAACCTCAACAAAACCATCAAACGCTATTACAGCGAGTATAAATTTACACACCCAACACCAAACGACATTAAACGTGTGGCCGAAAAAATATCGGGTGCAAATTTAGATTGGTACTTATTAGATTGGACGTTGACTACAAATACTATTGACTATGGTTTTAAAGATGTTTCTGAAATAAATTCTTCTACTACAAAAGTAGTTTTAGAAAGAAAAGGCAGAATGCCAATGCCACTAGATATTATTGTTGAATATTCCGACGGAACTAAAGAATTTTTCTACATTCCGAACACATTAATGCGATGGGAAAAACCAAATCCCTACCCTGGAATCAAAAGAACTGTTTTAAAAGGTTGGGATTGGGCTTATCCAACATTTACATTTGAAATTCCAAAATCAATAAGCGCTATTAAATCCATTACTATTGATCCAGAAAATAAAATGGCAGATATAATTAAAGAAGATAATATTTCCCCAAAAAAACAATAGCATTAAAGCCGACTCAAACAAGTCGGCTTTTTTTATACCTTTGCCTTATGCAATTCACGTATCCAAAACACGAAAAATTAAAGAGCAAAACCACAATTGATTTGCTTTTTTCGGAGGGAAATTCGGTTTCGAAATTTCCTTTACGCTTGGTATATGTTGAAAACACAGAAGAAAATGCTGAATTAATAAAAATTGGCGTTTCGGTTTCAAAAAAATACTTCAAAAAAGCAGTTGATCGCAATTATTACAAACGTGTCTTGCGTGAAACCTATCGTTTAAATAAGCATCTTTTAATTGATTCGTTGAAAAAACCCCATGCATTTATGTTCTTCTATCAAACCAGTGAACGTCTATCTTATCAGGAAATCGAAGAAAAAACCATTCACCTTTTTCAAAAATTTACCGAAATAATAAAGTAAATTCTCGCTTAGGTTTACTTTTTGCACAATATTCTTTACTTTCGTAACTGTATTAATCAATTTCAAAATTCATGAAACGTTTCTTCAAAAGAAAAATAATTATTCCCGTTGTAACCTTGTCCTTTTTTTTTATGGGGGTAAGTTTTAAAAATGACTTTTTTGAAATTGCAAAACAAATCGAAATTTTTACCGGCGTTTTTAAAACCGTAAATCAAAACTACGTTGACGAAACGAATGCTGGAGAACTGATGGATATTGCCATCAAAAATATGCTCAAAGAATTAGATCCTTACACTGTTTTTTTTAACGAACAAGACGTTTTAAAGTTTAAAATTAATAATACCGGCGAATATACCGGCATCGGGGCTATGGTGCAACGAAAAGACGGAAAAGTCTATTTAAAAGAAATTTATAAAGGGTTTCCAGCAGATAAAGCGGGTTTAAAAGCGGGTGACGAAATTACTCAAATAGGAGACGTAAGCTTAAAAGAATACAAAGAAGATGCTTCGCAATTGCTAAAAGGGGCCAAAAATACTCAAGTTGCTATTCAATACATAAGACAAGGAAAAACTCAAAACGCAACCATTATTTTAAATGAAGTTGAAATTAAAGCCGTTGAATACTATACTCTGTTAAAAGATAAAACAGGTTATATTGTATTATCAAAATTTAACGAAAAAGCGAGTGCCGAAACCAAAGCTGCTTTATTAGATTTAAAACAACAAGGCGCCACAAAAATAATTTTAGATTTAAGAGGTAATCCAGGTGGTTTATTAAACGAAGCGGTAAATATTTGCAATCTTTTTGTAGCTAAAAATGAGCTAATTGTAACTACAAAATCTAAAAACTCAAAATACAATTCGGAATACCGCACAAAAAACGAACCAAGTGATATAGAGATTCCTTTAGTGGTAATTGTAGATGGAAAAAGCGCCTCGGCATCTGAAATTGTTGCGGGAGCCATTCAAGATTTAGA
>CAMDQL010000084.1 GCA_945905915.1 Flavobacterium psychrophilum | reverse complement strand
TTGCAATCATCAACTATTCCTAAACATACGTTAATTTACTTTTATTATTTATAATTTGATTGTAACTTTGAGAAAAAGCAAATAAAATGACTATTTTAGTTACAGGAGCGACGGGTTTAGTAGGACAAGAATTAGTAGGATTGTTGTTGCAAAATGGGCATACAGTTCATTATTTATCTACTTCAAAAGATAAATTAGTCTACAATTCTAACTATAAAGGTTTTTATTGGAATCCAAAAACAGCTGAAATTGATTTAAATTCCTTAACTGATGTTGAGGTTATTGTTCATTTAGCAGGTGCAAATGTTGCTCAAAAATGGACTACTTCATACAAAGAAGAAATTATTCAAAGCCGCGTTCTTTCGACAAAATTATTATTTCAAACACTGCAAAAAACACCCAATAACGTAAAACAATTTGTTTCGGCATCTGCCATTGGTATTTATCCAAGCAGTTATACAACTATTTATCATGAAACTGATACAGACATTGATGTTTCTTTTCTTGGAAATGTAGTTAAGCAATGGGAAAACGAAGTGAATCAGTTTGAAAAATTAGATGTAGTAGTTTCTAAAATACGAATTGGAATTGTTTTGGCAAAAAACGGGGGTGCGCTACAAGAAATGGCAAAACCTATTAAGTATGGTGTGGGTGCTGCTTTTGGTTCAGGAAATCAATACCAATCCTGGATTCATATTCATGATTTAGCCGCTATTTTTTATCACCTGATTGAACATAAGTTACCCGGAATTTATAACGGTGTTTCGCCTTATCCGGTTACTAATTTAGAACTAACAAGAGCCATTGCAAAAACATTAGAAAAACCTTTATTTCTTCCCAATGTTCCGCAATTTATGATGAAATTAATCCTTGGCGAAATGCATCAAATTCTATTTTCAAGTCAAAATGTGAGCTGTAGAAAACTACTGGATGAAAATTTTCAGTTTAAATTCGCATCTCTTGATAAAGCCTTAATTGACTTATTAAAGTAGATTATTCAATATTTTTCACTGACAATTTGACATTTTTAAACATTTGGCAATACATTTGCATTTCCATTTACTAAAGTAAAATGTTTAAAAAAATATTCAAAAATATGAGTCAAGAGAATACTGAAAACATCGAAAAGGATCACATAACTGAAGAAAATGTTTCAGAAAATCAAGAAATTCCAACGCCAGAATTATCAGTAGAAGAGCAATTACAAGAAGATTTAACCAGTGAGAAGGATAAGTTTTTACGTCTTTTTGCCGAATTTGAAAATTACAAAAGACGAACTTCAAAAGAACGTATCGATTTATTTAAAACTGCAAATCAAGAAGTATTACAAGCGATGCTTCCCGTCTTAGATGATTTTGATAGAGCGTGGGCACAGGTTTCTAAATCGGATGACGAAGCTTTGGTTACAGGTGTTCAATTGATTCATGACAAACTTAGAACGACTCTAGTATCAAAAGGATTAGAAGAAGTTGAAGTGAAAGCAGGCGATGTTTTTGATGCAGATTTTGCTGAGGCAATTACACAAATACCTGCTCCAAATGATAAATTAAAAGGAAAAATTGTTGACGTAATTGAAAAAGGATATAAATTGGGAGACAAAATCATTCGTTTTCCAAAAGTTGTAATTGGTCAATAATTTACTGTTCCAACGCGATGGTTTGCGTTTTAATTATTTTTAAATTTTAAAATGAAAAAAGAATTTTACGAAATATTAGGCATTTCAAAGAATGCTTCTGCTGAAGAAATAAAGAAAGCCTATCGAAAAAAGGCAATAGAATTTCATCCCGATAAAAACCCTGGAAATAAAGAAGCTGAAGAAAAATTTAAAGAAGCAGCTGAAGCTTACGAAGTATTGAGCGATCCTAATAAAAAGGCAAAATATGATCAATATGGTCATCAAGCTTTTGATGGTGGTGGTTTTAGCGGTGGTAGTCACATGAATATGGATGATATTTTCAGTCAATTTGGTGATATTTTTGGCGGTGCTTTTGGTGGTGGAGGTTTTTCAGGCTTTGGCGGTGGCGGTGGTCAGCGTAGAGTAAAAGGAAGTAATCTTCGTATCAAAGTAAAATTAACTTTGGAAGAAATTGCAAATGGGGTTGAAAAGAAAGTTAAAGTAAAACGAAAAATTCAAGCTAAAGGCGTAACTTATAGAACCTGTCCTACTTGTAATGGATCGGGTCAAATAATGAAAATTGCAAATACCATTTTAGGTAGAATGCAAACGGCCACCACTTGTCATATTTGTAGTGGTTCGGGGCAAATTTTAGATCAAAAACCTGCCGGTGCAGATGCACAAGGAATGTTGTTAGAAGACGATACAGTTGCAATTAAAATTCCCGCCGGTGTTGTAGACGGAATGCAATTAAAAGTGGCTAACAAAGGAAACGAAGCTCCTGGAAGTAACAGTATTCCTGGGGATTTAATCGTAGCTATTGAAGAAATCGAACACGAATTCTTAAAACGTGAAGGCGAAAATTTGCATTATGATTTATATATAAGTGTAGCGGAAGCAGCATTAGGCGTTTCTAAAGAAATTGATACGGTTTCTGGAAAAGTGCGAATTAAATTAGAAGATGGCATTCAATCAGGTAAAATTTTACGTTTGAAAGGAAAAGGAATTCCGAGTTTAAATTCATACGGAAACGGTGATTTGTTGGTTCATGTTAATGTTTGGACACCCAAAAAATTAAATACCGAACAAAAACAATTTTTTGAAAGAATGCTTACCGATGAAAATTTTATTCCAAAACCTGAAAAATCAGATAAATCATTTTTTGAAAAAGTGAAAGACATGTTCTCATAGTGGAAAAAAATATATAAATTTGAAAATCAATCTCTTATATAATGAGTTATTCTTTTTCATGACAATTTCCCCATTCTTTAGTAATAAAGGGTGGGTTTTTTGTAACAATGTATAAGATATATCTACTAATTAAATAATAAAAATTACTATTCTATGGGCAATATTCTCGAAGTACAAAATGTAGTCAAACAGTATGGCGATTATACAGCATTAAATAAAGTTTCATTGCAAGTTCCTACGGGCAGTATTTATGGACTTTTAGGACCAAATGGAGCTGGAAAAACTTCATTAATTCGAATCATTAATCAAATAACAATGCCCGATAGCGGCACGGTACTTTTAGATGGTGAACTTTTAAAACCAGAACATGTTCAATACATAGGATATATGCCTGAAGAACGCGGTTTGTATAAAACCATGAAGGTAGGGGAACAGTGTTTGTATCTTGCTCAATTGAAAGGGATGCCACTTTCTGAAGCAAAAAAGCAACTCAAATATTGGTTTGAAAAATTTGAAATTGAAAGTTGGTGGGATAAAAAAATTCAAGAACTTTCTAAAGGAATGGCTCAAAAAATTCAGTTTATTGTAACGGTTTTGCATCAACCAAAATTATTGATTTTAGACGAACCTTTTTCTGGTTTTGACCCAGTGAATGCCAATTTAATTAAAGACGAAATTATCGAATTAAACAAAAAAGGTACTTCAATAATTTTTTCAACGCACCGTATGGAATCGGTAGAAGAGATGTGCGATTATATTGCGTTGATTCACAAATCTAATAAATTAATCGAAGGCAAGCTTGAAGATGTAAAGCGTCAATTTAGATCAAATACCTTTCAAGTTGGAATTTTAACAAATGATGTTGAAGGATTAATGGTTAAATTAACTCAAAAATTCAAGATTGATCAAACCAATTTTAAATCATTAAATGATGATTTAAAATTAGAAGTAGCTTTAGGCGAACATACTTCAAATGAGCTACTTTCTATATTAACAAACTTTGGGCAAGTTACCCATTTTGTGGAAAAAATACCGAGTGTTAACGATATATTCATTCAAACTGTAAGTAAATAATTATGAGCATCATATCCTTAATTATAAAGAGAGAATTTATTGCAAAAGTTCGCAATAAATCGTTTATCGTAATGACCTTTTTAAGTCCGCTTTTATTTGTTGGAATGGCAGTTTTAGTCGGATATTTATCAACCATGAATAAAGATTCGGTAACACAAATTGCTATTCATGATGAAGCCGGTTTGCTAAAAAAAGAGTTTAAGAACGACAAACTAATGCACTATACAGATTTATCGGCTATGCCTTTTAAAACTGCAAAAGATACTGCTAGCAATAGCTATGAAGGACTTATTTTTGTTCCAAAAGTAGCAGCAGTTCAAGATTTAAAAGAAAAAGTAGAGTACATCTCTGAAGATAGTCCGAGTTTGGATTTTATTTCTGATGTTGAGGAAGTCATAGATTCGGTTATCACACAAGAAAATTTAAAAGTATTGGGTTTCGATGCTGAAAAAATTGATAAAGCTAAAGCAGATTCTTCCTTAAAACTTTCAAAATTTTCTGGAGAAGAAAGCTTGAAAGGATTGAACGAAATCAAAGTAGTTATTGGGGGCTTATTCGGATATTTAATCATGATGTTTATCGTAATTTATGGCAATTTTGTAATGCGAAGTGTTATTGAAGAAAAAACATCAAGAATTATTGAAATTATCATTTCCTCAGTAAAACCTTATCAATTAATGATGGGAAAAATTATTGGAAACTCTTTAGCGGGTATTTTACAATTTCTTATTTGGGCCATCGTGGGAACTTTGTTGTTTTTTATAGCATCTTCTTTCCTTGGTTTACAAATGGGAGCTTCTTCAACAGTTTCTCCTGAAATGATGGATGCAGCAGCTGCTAACGTTGATAAAATGGCTAAGTTACAAATGTATATTAATGAGATATCAAATCTTCCATTAACCACTTTAATTATAGCGTTTATTATCTATTTTATTGGAGGTTATTTTTTATACAGTTCATTATATGCTGCTATTGGCGCTGCTGTGGATTCAGAAACCGATTCTCAACAATTTTTATTGCCTATCATTATGCCCTTAATTTTAGGAGTTTACATAGGTTTCTTTACGGTAATCAATGATCCGCATGGAACCGTTGCAACAGTATTTTCAATTATTCCGTTTACTTCACCCATTGTCATGTTGATGCGTATTCCGTTTGGGGTGCCTTGGTGGCAATTAGTACTTTCTATCGTTTTATTGTTTGGAACGTTTATCTTTGTAGTCTGGTTTGCGGCAAAAATCTACCGAGTTGGTATTTTAATGTACGGCAAAAAACCTACTTGGAAAGAATTATATAAATGGTTGAAATATTAAAAAGTGTTTGGTTGCAAATATTTAGCCTTTAATCCATTACCATAAAAAATGAGTAAAATTCTAATCATAGAAGACGAAGCTGCTATTCGAAGAGTATTGACAAAAATACTTTCCGAAGAAAATGAATCGTACAAAGTTGAAGAAGCAGAAGATGGTTTACAAGGCTTAGAAAAAGTCAAAAATGAAGAGTATGATCTAATACTTTGCGATATCAAAATGCCAAAAATGGACGGTGTTGAGGTGTTAGAAGCGGTTAAAAAAATAAAACCCGAAATTCCAATGGTGATGATTTCTGGGCACGGGGATTTAGAAACGGCAATAAATACAATGCGTTTAGGCGCTTTTGATTACATATCTAAACCACCCGATTTGAATCGATTATTAAATACGGTTCGAAATGCATTAGATAAAAAACAATTAGTAGTAGAAAACAAAATCTTGAAAAAGAAAGTTTCTAAAAACTACGAAATGATAGGTGATAGTGAAGCGATTAATCATATCAAAACAATGATTGATAAAGTTGCTCCTACAGATGCTCGTGTATTAATTACTGGTCCAAATGGAACCGGAAAAGAACTGGTAGCACACCAATTACATGAAAAAAGTGAGCGTTCAATGGCACCAATTATCGAGGTGAATTGTGCGGCAATACCTTCTGAATTGATAGAAAGCGAATTATTTGGTCACGTAAAGGGCGCTTTTACTTCGGCGGTTAAAGACAGAGCAGGAAAATTTGAAGCAGCTGATGGCGGAACCATTTTTCTGGATGAAATTGGCGATATGAGTTTATCGGCGCAAGCCAAAGTTTTACGAGCTTTACAAGAAAATTTAATTCAAAGAGTAGGAGCAGATAAAGACATTAAAGTGAATGTTCGTGTGGTTGCGGCAACCAATAAAGATTTAAAAAAGGAAATTGAAGAAGGAAGATTTCGTGAAGATTTATATCATCGATTAGCAGTAATATTAATCAAAGTTCCTGCTTTAAATGATAGAAGGGAAGATATACCCGCATTAATTGAACATTTTGCCTCAAAAATTGCTTTGGAACAAGGAAATTCAATAAAAAACTTCTCGAAATCGGCCATCAAATTATTACAAGAATACGATTGGACCGGAAATATTCGTGAATTAAGAAATGTAGTAGAACGCTTGATTATTTTAGGTAGTTCCGAAATTTCAGAACAAGACGTAAAATTATTCGCAAGTAAATAAATTTGGTAAATGGTAAAAGGTTATGGGTATATGGTTACCTATTACCTATTGCCCATTACCAATTACCATAGAAAAAATGCAATTAAAAAAAATACATACAAGCCTTCAAAATGCACTGATTGAAAATAATTTAATCGAGGCAAATGAAATGCAACAAGAAACTTTTTCTACTATAAAAAGTGGAGTAGATGCGGTTATACAATCGCCTAAAAAAAGTGGAAAAACAACGACCATTTTGATGAATGTCATTCAGCGAATGGAAAAACCCGTGGGCGAAAGTACCCGTGCTTTAGTTTTGGTTCAAGACAAGGAAAAAGTATTGGAAGCGTTGGAAACATTCAAGAAAAT
>CAMDQL010000083.1 GCA_945905915.1 Flavobacterium psychrophilum | reverse complement strand
AGCGCTAAGATGGATCCATAGATGACACCTGCGATGCTAAGCCCTATTAAAAGCGGCATGTATTGTTTTGCGGCTTGTGGCGCAATAGGTAATTGCCAACGGATAATGCTGTACAATCCCATTTTAAGCATGATTCCTGATAACAACATGGTTCCCACTGTTGGCGCTTTTTGGTACACCTTTGCTTGCCATGTGTGAAACGGAATAATTGGAATTTTAATCGCATAGGCAAAAAAGAACGCAAAGAAAATCCAAAACTGCTCTTGAGTCGATAAGTTTAGATTGTATAAATCTTGTAGTAAAAAACTACCTGCTTTGGTATATAAATAAGCAAATGCCACTAACATAAATAGCGAACCTGCCAAGGTATAAATGAAAAATTTAAGTACGGCTTTTTTACGTTTTTCTGCATCGCCATTTCCCCAAATTAAGGCAATGAAATAAATTGGGATTAGAGCTAATTCCCAAAACACATAATATAATAATCCATCGGCTGCTAAAAAAGTTCCCGTCATAGCAAAGGCCATGAAAAGCACTAAAGCATAGAAATTTTTAGCATTTGTTACCGTGGTTCCAAATTAAGAAAATATAATTAAAGGTGTCAAAATAGTAGTTAAAAGCACCATGGCTAATGATAAACCATCAGCATACAGTGCAATACTTACTTTAGGTAACGTAATCCATCCGTGTAAAATACCAACATTGCCACCATTAACAAATAAATAGAGAATATTTAACGAAATTACTAATGCGCCGAAACTGAAAAGTAAAGCCACTTTTGAAGCCAATTTATCTCCTGAGAAATAGGTTACAACAGCACCAATTAAAAGAGAAAGTAATAGTATAGATACATCCATTGTGATAAAATTATTGAGCAATAAATAAATAAATAATTAGGGCACAAATTCCTAATACGAACATAAATAGATACAATCCTATGTTTCCGTTTTGTAATTTTTTTCCTTGTGTACCTAATTCGTTTGCAGCTGATCCAAAACTAAATACTAATTTAGAAAGTTGCGGTTCAATTGTTTTTCTACTGAAATTTGAAATGGCATTTATCGGTGTAACAATTAAAGCAGTGTAAATTTCGTCTACATAATATTTGTTGTAAATGACTTTATTGAATCCTACAATTGCTTCATCTTCTTTTGGAACAAAACCTTGTTTTAAGTATTTGCTATAAGCCCAAAGAATTCCAACAACAGCTCCAGCTAAAGCAACACCCATCAACATAAATTCATGAGTTCCAAGAACGTGTGCGTGATGTTTTGTTGCCAAAATAGGTTCTAAGTAATGGTATAACCAAAAGCTACCTGGTAGATTAATAGCTCCGCCAATAGCGGCTAAAACAGCTAAAATTACCAATGGAATTGTTATTAATTTCGGACTTTCGTGTAAATGATGTTTTTGTTCTTCGCTTCCTCTAAATGTTCTAAAGAAAGTTAAGTACATCAATCTAAACATATAGAAAGCGGTCATGATAGAAGCAATAGAAGCCACAACCCATAATACTTTGTTATGTTCGAAAGCGGTTAATAAAATTTCGTCTTTCGACCAAAATCCAGCAAATGGGGATATTCCAGCAATGGCCAAGGTTGAAATCATCATCGTCCAAAAGGTAATTGGCATTACTTTGCGTAAACCACCCATTTTTCGCATATCTTGTTCACCATGTAAGGCATGAATTACCGATCCTGATCCTAAGAATAAACAAGCTTTAAAGAACGCGTGTGTAATTACGTGGAAAACGGCAACGGTGTATGCGCCCATTCCTAAGGCTAAAAACATTAATCCCAATTGCGAAACGGTTGAATAAGCCAATACTTTTTTGATGTCATTTTGTAGTAATCCGATAGAAGCAGCTACTAATGCAGTAATAGCTCCTATAATGGCAATAATATTTTGAATTTCAGGTGTTAAATCAAATAAGAAATTCATTCGAGTGATCATGAAAATACCAGCCGTTACCATGGTTGCAGCGTGAATTAAAGCCGAAACTGGTGTTGGTCCTGCCATCGCATCGGGTAACCAAGTATATAATGGTAATTGTGCCGATTTACCGGTTGCTCCAATGAATAAACATAGCGCTGCAATTCCTAATGTGGTAGTATTTACTTGACCAGTGGCAATCGCGGTTTGAATTTCGGAATAATTTAAAGTCGAAAATTGAGAAGCTAGCATGAAGATTCCAATTAAAAACCCCAAGTCTCCAATACGGTTCATGATGAATGCTTTTTTAGCAGCATTATTATAGGCTTGATTTTTATACCAAAATCCGATTAGTAAATACGAACATAATCCAACGCCTTCCCATCCGATGAACATTACTAATAAGTTATTTCCGATGACTAACGTAATCATGAAGAATACGAATAGATTTAAATAGGCGAAAAATTTAGGCATGTTTTCGTCATCGTGCATATAACTGATCGAATAGATGTGAATTAAAGATCCAATACCCGTTACAAAAAGTAACCAAAGTAATGATAATTGATCCAACACAATTCCGAAATCAATTTTTAAATTTCCAATTGAAATCCAATCAAATAATGAAATTTCAATGGCTTTTCCTGTTTGAAGTAATTGTGAAAAAAAGCAAAGGGTTAGTAAAAAAGAAAATACAACGGTTAATGTTCCCACAACGCCTGCAATTCCTTTGCTAATTTTATTTCCAAAGAATATATTGAAAAGAAACCCAACAAATGGAGATAAAAGTAATAGTAAAGCTAAATTTGTGTCCATGTTTAGATTATCCTTTTAAATTTTTTAAATTATCAATGTCGATTGATCCTAGATTACGATAAACCGATACCAGAATGGCTAATCCTACCGCTACTTCAGCTGCAGCTACCGCCATAGAGAAAAATACAAAAACTTGTCCTTCGGCATCTTGATGATAGGTTGAAAAAGCTACAAACAATAAGTTTACTGCATTTAGCATTATTTCAATAGACATAAATACTATGATTGCGTTTCGGCGGTATAACACACCAAAAACACCAATGCAAAAAAGAAGTACCGATAAGAAAATATAATTTTCTATACCGATTTGATTTAATATATTACTCATTGTTTTTTTCTTTTTTAGTCAATAATACCGTTCCAATCATTGCTACTAATAATAAAATAGAGATAAACTCAAACGGAAACATGTATTCGTTTAACAATACTTTCCCTAATACTTTGATCGATTGAAAATCTTCACCGCTTGTATCATAACCCGTCATTATGGTTTTCGAATTGATAAAAATGGTAATGAAAACAATACTCATAATTAAGAAAACAATTAGCGCTCCAATTCTTGTAATTCTTGGTTTGTGCACTTCGTCTTCTTTGTTTAAATTCATCAACATGATGGTAAATAAAAACAAGACCATTATGGCGCCAGAATAAACAATAATATGAACTAAGGCTAAGAATTGAGCATTAAATAATAAGTAATGTCCTGCAATTGAAAAAAAGCACAACACTAAATAAATTGCACTATGAATAGGATTTCTGCTGTAAATTGTTAAAAAAGCTGTCGCCAATGTTATAGCAGCTAAAAAATAAAATATAATTACTATTGGTGCCATTTAGTTTGCGTTATTAAGTTGAGCATTTTTCATTGCCATTTCTAAAGGCATTACTAATTTATCTTTTCCAAAGATGAAATCTTCGCGATCATAACTAGCAGGAACTAATTCTTTTGAAAGTGTTAAATAGACAGCGTCTTTTGGACAAGCTTCTTCACACAAACCGCAAAAAATACAACGCAACATGTTGATTTCATAGATTTCGGCATATTTTTCTTCACGGTACAAATGTTCTTCTCCTTTTTTACGCTCGCCAGCTCTCATAGTAATTGCCTCTGCCGGACAAGATAAAGCACATAAGCCACAAGCGGTACAGTTTTCTCTGCCCAATTCATCGCGTTTTAACATGTGCTGTCCGCGATATACTGGACTAAATTCTCTTACTTGTTCAGGATATTGTACGGTTACTTTTTTTCGGAATAAGTGTTTGATCGTGATAATTAATCCTTTTACGATGGCTACCAGATATAGGCGTTCCCAAAAAGTCATTTCTTTATGAGATACTTCTTTTTTTCTACCTGAAAGCGATATACTTTGTATTGCTGTTGACATACTATCTTTTATTTAAAAGCTAAAATGCAAATTCCTGTTATTATAATATTAATGATTGAAAGCGGAATTAATATTCTCCAACCTAAGTTCATTAACTGATCGTATCTAAAACGAGGGATTGTCCATCTTACCCACATGATGAAAAAGATGAATCCACAAATTTTTATGAATAAGGCTACAATTCCAAGAATATTCGCCACATTTACTCCTACATTATCAATCATCCATTGCATTCCTGGGTAGTTATAACCTCCAAAAAACAATATGGATAAGATAGCCGAAGAAATAAACATATTGGCATATTCAGCGAATAAATAAAATCCCATTTTCATAGAAGAATATTCGGTGTGATAACCTCCAATTAATTCAGTTTCACATTCGGCAAGGTCAAAAGGCGTTCGGTTTAATTCGGCAAAAGCACAAATTAAGAAGATTAAAAACGAAACTGGTTGGTAAAATACATTCCAATCCATTCCGCTTTGTTGTACCGAAATTTCTTTCAAACTTAAGGTTCCGGTCATCATTAATAAGGCAATCATCGATAATCCCATGGCAATTTCGTATGAAACCATTTGAGAGGCAGCACGTACGGCTCCCATCAACGAAAACTTATTATTTGAAGCCCATCCTCCAATCATTATGCCGTAAACACCAACAGAAACAACTCCAAAAATATAGAGTAACGAAACGTCAATATCTGTTGCTTGTAAAATAACATCTCTACCAAAAATATGTAAACGATCACCCCAAGGAATTACTGCGCTGGTCATTAACGCCGTACTCATCGCAATCGCAGGTCCTACGATAAATAAAAATCGGTTAGGTGTATTTGGGAAAAATTCTTCCTTTGTAAACAATTTCAATCCGTCGGCAAGCGGTTGTAATAAACCAAACTTACCAGCACGGTTGGGACCTATTCGATCCTGTAAAAATGCCGCTACTTTACGTTCGGCATACGTTGAATACATTGCCATAATCATCGTAATTGCGAAAACAGTGACAATTACAACGCTTTTTTCTATGATAAAAGCACTATCCATTATTTTTATCATTAATTAAATTACCATCAATTTTTTCATTGTAATCGATGTCAGGCATACTGATTTTTTTACGATCAATTGTTCTACCTTTTAAAATATGTTCTTCGGTTTCTATCACCACGTTTTCCATTTCACGGGTGTAGTTGTTTTGATTGATTACCGAGTCTTTCTCAAATTTTCTTGGCCCTTCAATAACCCAATCTTCTAAATTTTTATGATCAAAACGGCAGCTATTGCAGATGAATTCTTCTACTTCATGATATTCGTCTTTGCGACCCGTTACCCTTTGAATTTCGTTACCAAACATCCAAACAGTAGTTTTACCACAGCAAGTTGTACATTCTCGGTGCGCATCATAAGGCTTGTTGAACCAAACTCTTGATTTGAATCGGAAAGTTTTATCGGTCAAGGCGCCTACAGGACATACATCAATCATGTTTCCTGAAAACTCATTGTCGATAGCTTTTGAAATACAGGTTGAAATATTAGCATGGTCACCACGATCCATAACGCCATGAACACGATCATCTGTCAATTGATCTGCAACTTGCACACAACGTTGGCATAAAATGCAACGGTTCATGTGTAATTGAATATTCGGACCGATATCTTCGGGTTCAAAGGTTCTTTTTTCTTCGATGAAACGGGTTTGCGATTTTCCGTGCTCAAAGCTTAAATTTTGCAAATCACATTCTCCAGCTTGATCACAAACAGGGCAATCTAGCGGGTGATTGATTAATAAAAATTCGGTTACCGATTTTCTAGCTTCTGTAACTCTGTCTGAGTTTTTGCTATTCACTTCCATTCCATCCATACAACCTGTAACACATGAGGCTACTAGTTTTGGCATTGGTCTTGGATCGGCCTCGCTACCTTTTGAAACTTCTACTAAACAACAACGACATTTACCGCCACTTCCTTTTAGTTTTGAATAATAACACATGGCTGGCGGAACACTTTCTCCTCCAATCATACGAGCAGCTTGCAGGATGGTTGTTCCTGGTGCTACTTCTACACTTTGACCGTCTATTGTTACTTTCATAGTATTGTCTTTCTATCGAAAAATAAATATATTTTACTATTGACTTATTCTTTATTTTGTTGCCAAATGTTTTACCTTTTCAAAAGGCTCTGCCACAAAGTGGTTTCTGTTTTTAACTTTTTCAGGGACTCTAACGTGGTATTCAAATTCTTCTCTAAAATGACGAATAGCCGCAGCTACTGGCCAAGAAGCAGCATCTCCTAAAGGACAAATGGTATTTCCTTCAATTTTAGATTGAATACTCCATAACAATTCGATATCTTCTTCACGTCCGTGTCCGTTTTCAATGCGGTGTAATACTTTTTCTAACCATCCGGTACCTTCACGACAAGGGGTACATTGACCACAGGATTCATGATGATAAAAACGAGAGAAATTCCAAGTGTTTCTTACAATACAAGTGGTGTCGTTATATACGATAAATCCGCCCGAACCCAACATCGATCCGGTGGCAAAACCACCATCCGATAACGATTCATAGGTCATTAAACGATCGGTGCCCGCCGCTGTTTTGTAGATCAAATGAGCAGGTAAAATAGGTACCGATGAGCCACCAGGCACTAATGCTTTTAAGGGGCGATCGTCTATCATTCCACCACAATATTCATCAGAATTCATAAATTCTTCCACCGATACACCTAATTCAATTTCATAAACGCCTGGATTTTTAATGTGTCCAGAAGCCGAAATTAACTTGGTTCCAGTTGAACGTTCTATTCCAATTTTTGCGTATTCTGCACCCGAATTCATTACAATCCATGGCACAGCGGCAATCGATTCTACGTTGTTTACTACGGTAGGATTTTGCCATAAACCACTGATCGCTGGAAAAGGCGGTTTGATACGAGGATTCCCTCTTTTCCCTTCTAATGATTCTAAAAGAGCCGTTTCCTCGCCACAGATATAAGCTCCGGCTCCAACATGAACATATAAATCCAAGTCAGAACCCGATCCCATAATATTTTTT
>CAMDQL010000082.1 GCA_945905915.1 Flavobacterium psychrophilum | reverse complement strand
GAATCCTTTGGTGTAGTTTAACTCTTCGGTTAATTTTGTAATTTCTGCTTCCACATCAATAGCGCCTGTAATTGGTATAAAATATTCATTTGATTTCACACGATACGATAAGGCTCCGTCTACTTTATCTGAAACGTACTCTAAAGTTGTAACATTTCCTAATTTCTGAATCACTGAATCGAAATGGGTTGCTGCCTTTTCATTGTTCATCACACGCAATTCAATAGCGTCTCTAAACGGTATGTTTTTATCTTTACGAATGGTTCGAATGCCAGAAATGACTTCGGTAGCAAAATCAAAATCAGCAATTAATTGTGCATTAAATGGTTTTGCTGTTGGCCACTCCCCTACAATCAAAGCTTGTTCAGGCGTTCTTTCGGCAATGTGGTGCCACAATTCTTCTGTTAAAAAAGGCATGAATGGATGTAACAATTTCAAGTTAGCTTCCAACATTTCGATCGCTTTGTCAAAAGTTACTTTATCAATTGGTTGTTGATATCCTGGTTTGATCATTTCTAAGAACCACGAACAAAAATCGTCCCAAACCAATTTGTAAATTCCCATTAACGCATCGGATAATCTGTATTTATCAAAATTATCTTCAATTTCAACTAAGGTTTGTTGCAACTTTGCTTCGTACCATTCAATCGCTACTTTTGAAGATTCGGGTTGAGGAATATTAGCTACTTCCCATCCTTTTATCAGTTTGAAAGCATTCCAAATTTTATTGGCAAATCCTTTTCCTTGGTTGCATAATTCTTCGTCAAATAAAATATCGTTTCCTGCCGAAGCACTTAATAATAATCCTACACGAACACCATCGGCACCAAATTTTTCAATAAGTCCGAGTGGTTCAGGCGAATTCCCAAGCGACTTAGACATTTTACGTCCTTGCTTGTCACGAACTAAACCTGTTAAATAAACATTTGAAAATGGTTTTTCGCCTGCATATTCATAACCCGCAATAATCATACGCGCTACCCAAAAGAACAAAATATCGGGTCCGGTAACTAAATCATTCGTTGGATAATAGTATTTAAAATCTTCATTTTCCGGGTTTAAAACACCTCCAAAAACAGCCATTGGCCATAACCATGAAGAAAACCAAGTATCTAATGCATCGGCGTCCTGACGTAAGTCTCGAGTTTTGAGTTTCGAGTTTTGAGTTTTTGCTTTCGCAAGTTCCAATGCTTTTTCAATGTTTTCAGCTACAACGAAATCTTCTTTTCCATCACCATAAAAATAGGCTGGAATTTGTTGGCCCCACCACAACTGGCGCGAAATATTCCAATCGCGAATGTTGTTTAACCAATGCGCGTAGGTATTGTTGAAACGGCTTGGGTATAATTTAACGTCATCGGATTCTAAAACCGCTTTGATGGCTGGTTTTACTAAATCTTCCATTTTTAAGAACCATTGATCTGATAATCTTGGTTCGATAACCGCTTTCGTTCGTTCAGAAGTTCCTACTTTATTCAAATGGGTTTCTGTTTTTGCTAAAGCGCCGATAGTTTCAAGCTCTTTAGCAATTTCTTCACGAACTACGAATCTGTCTTTCCCTTGATAATGCAATCCGAATGAATTCAAAGTAGCATCTTCATTGAAAATATCGATGATTTCTAAATTGTGTTTGTCACCTAATGTTTTATCGTTTGTATCATGAGCCGGAGTTACTTTTAAGCAACCGGTTCCAAATTCAACATCAACATATTCGTCTTCAATAATAGGAATCACTCGACCACAAATAGGTACAATGGCTTTTTTTCCTTTCAAATGCGAAAAACGCTCGTCATTCGGATTGATGCAAATGGCAGTATCTCCAAAAATAGTTTCGGGACGCGTGGTTGCTACGGTTAAAAAATCAGATGAACCTTCAATCTTATAATTAATAAAATATAATTTTCCTTGGCGTTCTTCAAAGATTACTTCTTCGTCAGATAATGTGGTTTTTGCTTCTGGATCCCAATTTACCATTCGGTAACCGCGATAAATTAATCCTTTGTTGTATAAATATACAAACGAATGAATTACAGAAGCTGACATATCGTCATCCATTGTAAACTTGGTACGATTCCAATCACAAGAACAACCTAATTGCTTTAATTGTTCTAAAATGGTTCCGCCGTATTTATCAGTCCATTCCCAGGCGTGTTTTAGAAATTCTTCGCGCGTTAAATCATTCTTATTGATGCCTTCTTCTTTTAACTTGGCCACTACTTTTGCTTCGGTTGCAATAGAAGCATGATCGGTTCCTGGTACCCAACACGCATTGAATCCTTTTAAACGCGCACGACGAATTAATACATCTTGAATGGTATTATTCAACATGTGCCCCATGTGTAAGACTCCCGTTACGTTTGGTGGCGGAATAACAATTGTATAGGGGGTTCTGTGGTCGGGTTTTGAAGAAAAATAATCATTTTTCATCCAATAGGCGTACCATTTTTGTTCTACTTCTTTTGCGTTGAATTGTGCGGGAATCATTATTCTGTTTATTGTTTATTGTTATTAGTTTGTTGTTTAAAATATGATAAAACAACAGTTACAAAAAATCGAAAAATTAGCTTTCTAGCCCCGATGGAAGCGGCACCTCGTAGAGCGAACAGCGGGAAAATGGATTACAAATAAATCCCGAGCCATTCGCTACTCAATAAAAAAGCAACTTTGGTATGTTTTTTGCATTACTAAGTGCAAAAGTAACGATATCACTAAAATAAAAAAAATGTTAGGTGTAGTTTGTTCGTTACTTATATTTATTTAATTTTACAGCAACCTATTAATGAATAAAATGATGAAAAAATTACTTGTTTTTATTACCGTATTGATTGGTTTGACTTCCCTAGCTCAAAAAGGTCCTAAAATTGAGTTTAAAGAAGAAACTATCAATTATGGAGAAGTGGAAAAAGGAAAAGATGATGGTATTCGTGTATTTGAATTTACAAATACGGGAGACGAACCTCTTTTAATTAAAAATGCTAAATCGAGTTGTGGTTGTACCGTTCCCGAATGGCCAAAAGACCCAATAGCTCCAGGCGCTAAAGGACAGATAAAAGTTCAATACAACATGAATCCTGGTCCAATTAGTAAAACCATTACTATTGAAAGTAATGCCACTAATAAACCCGATGGAATGGTTCCTCTGCGAATTAAAGGAACTGTAATTGTAAAAGAAGAAGTAAGTCCCTTGGTCAAGAAAAAGACCTTACCCAATTCATAAAAAAGCAAGCCTCATATAAATTGAGGCTTTTTTTAAACGAAAATAGTATGCAATTCTGAAAAAAGTTGCAATTTTGTTCAACTAAAAAATTACATCATGCCAAAAGTTTCGAATAAAGGACAACAAATGCCTGAATCTCCAATTAGAAAATTGGTTCCCTACGCTGAAATTGCAAAGAAGAAAGGTCACAAAGTGTATCATTTAAACATTGGACAACCCGATATTAAAACACCTGAAGTTGCACTTCAAGCTGTAAAAAATGCTGACATTAGTGTTTTAGAATATAGTCATTCTGCTGGTTTTGAGAGCTACAGAACAAAACTATCGCAGTATTATAAAAATCACGGTTTACCTATTGAAACACAAGATATTATTATTACCACAGGTGGTTCTGAAGCCCTACTTTTTGCTATGGGAAGCACCATGGATAGCGGTGATGAAATCATAATTCCTGAACCTTTTTATGCTAATTATAATGGTTTTTCTACTGCTTCAGGAGTAAAAGTAGTTCCTGTAATTTCAGGAATTGAAACCGGTTTTGCTTTACCTCCAATTGAAGCTTTTGAAAAATTAATTACGCCAAAAACAAAAGCAATCTTAATTTGTAATCCAGGCAACCCAACAGGTTATTTGTATTCACATGAAGAAATTTTAAAATTGGCAGAAATAGTAAAAAAGCACGATTTGTTTTTGATTGCTGATGAAGTGTATAGAGAATTTATTTATGATGGTGAAAAGCATTTTTCGGTAATGAATGTTGCTGGTTTAGAAGAGCATGCTATTATGATTGATTCGGTTTCAAAACGATATAGTATGTGTGGAGCAAGAATTGGTTGCATTGTTTCAAAAAACAAAGAAGTAATGGCAACGGCTATGAAATTTGCACAAGCACGATTGAGTCCGCCTACCTATGCCCAAATTGCAAGTGAAGCAGCACTAGATACACCTCAAAGTTATTTTGATGATGTCATTTCTGAATATAAAGAAAGAAGAGATGTATTAATTACTGCATTACAAAAAATTGATGGGGTTACAGTTGCTACTCCAAAAGGTGCTTTTTATTGTATTGCAAAATTACCCGTTGAAAATGCTGATAAATTTGCTCAATGGTTGTTAGAATCTTATGATTTTAATGGTGAAACAGTTATGGTTGCTCCTGCAGCTGGTTTTTACTCAACACCAAACGTAGGCCTTGATGAAGTGCGTATTGCTTATGTTTTGAAAAAAGAAGATTTAATAAAAGCTGTTGAAATTTTAAAAGAAGCCTTAACCGTTTACAATAAAATATAATTAACACTTTTTTTTAAAAGGAAAGTCTATAAAAAAGACGTTCCTTTATTTATTCGATGTTAGTTTATTATTTATCTTTGCCTATTCAAAAATTACCAAGAAATTAATCTAAAATAATGAAACAAAACGAGGATTTTCTAGAAGAATTAGGAAACAACCATGTTGCAACAAGTGCTCAAACACCCATGCGAGATGATGCATTTGCTATTTCTGACGATGATAAAATTGAATCAATAAAAAAAGATGTTGAGCATATTTTAAATACTCTTGGTCTAGATTTAACTGATGATAGTTTAAAAGGAACACCTAATCGTGTTGCGAAGATGTTTGTTAAAGAAATTTTTGGCGGCTTAAATCCTGCTAAAAAACCAAGCTCATCAACCTTTGAAAATAAATACAAATATGGTGAAATGCTTGTAGAAAAAAACATAGTTGTTTATTCTACTTGTGAACACCACTTATTACCAATTGTAGGACGTGCTCATGTTGCTTATATTTCTAAAGGCAGGGTCGTAGGTTTATCAAAAATGAATCGTGTGGTTGATTTTTATGCCAAAAGACCTCAGGTACAGGAACGTTTAACTATGCAAATAGTGCAAGAATTACAAAATGTTTTAGGCACAATGGATGTAGCTTGCGTAATTGACGCCAAACATTTATGTGTAAATTCTAGAGGTATTAGAGATATAGAAAGTAGTACTGTAACATCAGAATTTGGTGGTAAATTTAAAGAAGACAAAGTAAAAAGAGAATTTTTAGATTATATAAAGTTAGATACTAAGTTTTAATTTAAAAATCAATCAATACTAAAATCGAGTAATCGCACTAATGGAACTATATAAAAATCAGCCGCTTAAAATATACAACACCCTTTCGGGGGAAAAAGAAACCTTTACTCCTATTCATCCAGGAGCAATAGGCATGTATGTTTGTGGGCCAACAGTTTATAGCAATGTACATTTAGGCAATGTTCGAACTTTTATGAGTTTTGATGTAATTTATAGATATTTATTACATCTTGATTATAAAGTGCGATATGTTAGAAATATTACCGATGCTGGTCATTTAACAGATGATGGTGATGTATCAAACGATCGATTTGTAAAACAATCGCGCTTAGAGAAATTAGAACCCATGGAAATAGTTCAGAAATATACTGTCGATTTTCATAAGGTTTTAGATACTTTCAATTTTCTTACTCCAACAATTGAACCTACTGCAACAGGCCATATTGTAGAACAAATAGAATTAACCCAAAAGTTAATTGAATTGGGTTTTGCTTATGAAAGCAATGGTTCTGTGTATTTTGATGTTTTTGCTTACAACGCAAAGGGCTTGAATTATGGAGCACTAAGTAATCGTAATATCGATGAATTATTTGCTAATACGCGTGATTTAGACGGACAAACTGAAAAGAAAAATCCGCAAGATTTTGCGCTATGGAAAAATGCTTCACCGGCTCATATCATGCGTTGGAATTCTCCTTGGGGAGAAGGATTTCCAGGTTGGCACCTTGAGTGTACCGCAATGAGTACTAAATACTTAGGAGAAACTTTTGATATTCATGGAGGTGGAATGGATTTGAAATTCCCACATCACGAATGTGAAGTAGCGCAAGGAACCGCTTGTAACGGACATTCTCCGGTAAATTTTTGGATGCATACTAATATGCTTACCATGAATGGATTGCGCATGAGTAAATCTACTGGAAATTATATTTTACCGATGGAATTAATTTCGGGTGAAAATAGTTTTTTTGAAAAATCATTTGAACCAAATATTGTACGTTTTTGCTTTTTACAAGCGCATTATCGAAGTGTTTTAGATATTTCAAATGATGCCATGGTAGCCAGTGAAAAAGGATATAATCGATTAATTGAGGCTTACAAATTAATACCTTCATTACAACCAAATGCAACTTCGTCATTAGACATTACTTCTTGGAAACAAAGTTGTTATGACGCTATGAATGATGACTTTAATACGCCTATTTTAATTGCACAATTATTTGAAGGAGCGCGTTTTATCAATTTAGTGAATGATGGAGCTGCAGCTTTAACTTCGGAAGATATTAAACTTTTATCTGATACACTTTCTGATTTTATTTTTACTGTATTGGGTTTGAATAATACATCTTCAGCCGGAACAAATGGAACAGAGAAACTTAAAGGTGTGGTTGAGATGCTAATTGAAATGCGAAATGAAGCAAGAGCAAATAAAAACTTCGCACTATCTGATGAAATTAGAGACAAACTTCAAGAGCTAGGAATTATCATCAAAGACGGAAAAGAAGGAACTACTTTTAGCTTTTAATCCAATTAAGAATCTTCTTTTAAGATACTTATTTTACTAAATAATCATGTGTCAACTGCAATCGAAGTATCCAAATTCGGCAAAACAATGGATAATTTATCCATTTATTTTACTTATACGATTTTATCAAGTAGCTATTTCGCCATTTACACCCGCTGCATGCCGCTTTGAACCCAGTTGTTCAAATTATTCCTTGCAAGCATTTACAAAACACGGATTGTTAAAAGGAGGTTGGTTATCATTGAAACGGATTATTAGCTGCAATCCTTGGGGAAAAAGTGGTTATGATCCGGTACCCTGATTTTAGATTGATGATTAACGGTTTTTGATTTTAGAAGTTTATTTTAGAACACATATGACAAAGATTAAACTGATTTAAACTGATTTTCCTTGCGAGACTTTATGTTACAAAATTATAACGCAAAGACGCGGAGTCGCAAAGATTTTAATAATTACTAAAATTTATTCAATCTGTGTTCCTGAATTTTGTTTCAAG
>CAMDQL010000081.1 GCA_945905915.1 Flavobacterium psychrophilum | reverse complement strand
TAAGGCCAAGACTAAAATAGGTGCAGCATCTGTCATAATTAAGTGTTTTTATGAATTAGTCGAGTTAATTTTATAGATAAATCAGTTAAAATAATTTTACTATTTCCATTTCTTTCAATGTGGTAAATAGCATCTTCTAATTCTTTGTAAATATCGTTAATATTTGCACCATTTACAAACGGAGCAAATTTTTCCAATTCAAATTTAGGCACGTTTGTTTCCAAGAAAACCAAATCGTTTGCCTGATAATTAAGCAACAAAGCTTGTCTAAAGAAGTGTATGCAATAGTGTAAAAATTGTTTTTGCGTTTCTCTTCCGGTAGCAGCAATATTTTCACTCCAAGCAATTAAATCGTTAATGGCAGCGGCATTTCCTTTCGCTCTAAAAGCGCTTCTCACCCACTCTACAAACCATTCGTCAAACGGAAATTCATCGTCTTCTTTTCTAAGAATATGTACTGCTTTATTGTAATTTCCTTCGCTTTGATGCGCAATTTTTTTAGCCACTTGTGGATCGCAATTTTCACGTGAAACTAATGCTTCAGCAATAACGCTTTCGCTTAAGCCAATAAAATCAATTACTTGACAGCGCGACAAAATCGTTTGCAACATGTCGCTGGTGCTATCGGAAATTAAAATAAAAACCGTTTTAGCAGGTGGTTCTTCGAGTAGTTTTAGCAATTTATTTGCCGATGGACCATTCATTTTATCGGCCATCCAAATAATCATTACTTTATAACCACCTTCGTAGGCCTTTAAAGCTAATTTTTTATTGATTTCTGTAGCTTCATCAACACTAATTAATCCTTGTTTATTTTGAATGCCTAAATTTCGTAACCAATCAAATAAACCCCCATAGGGTGACTCGGTTAAAAATTGGCGCCATTCTACCATAAAATGATCACTCACGGGGTGACTTTTTACATCATCAGTAGTAGCAACCGGAAACACAAAATGTAAATCGGGATGTGAAAAATGTTCAAATTTTAGATTGCAAGCGGTGTTTTCGCCACTATTTTCTCCGCCTTCATTGCCACACAAAATATATTGTGCATAGGCAATTGCCATTGGTAACGTGCCAGAACCCTCGGGACCCACAAACAATTGAGCATGCGGAATTCTTCCTGCCTCAGCACTTTTTGTGAGATGGTTTTTAATGTGATCTTGACCTAAAATTTCCTTAAAAAGCATACAACAAACCTAATCAAAATTTCCTGAATTGTAAACGGATCCATGTAAAAAATCAAAATTGGAAAGTTTTAAAAAATTACTAAATATCATTATTCGTACAAAGATTTAGAATACAATAATTTATATTTGCATTCTTCGAAACAATAAAACCAATAAAATGAAAACACTTAACGACTTCAATTTCAATAATAAAAAAGCCATCATTAGAGTAGATTTTAATGTTCCTTTAGACGAAAATTTTAAAGTAACTGATGCCACTCGAATTGAAGCCGCAAAACCTACCATTGATAAAATATTGAAAGACGGAGGAAGTGTTATTTTAATGAGTCACTTGGGAAGACCAAAAGGTATTGAAGCTAACTATTCGTTGCAACACATTGTTTCTAAAACCGAAGAAATTCTTGGTCAAAAAGTTCATTTTGCTTCAGATTGTATTGGCGAAACCGCAGAAATGGCGGCTAAAAACCTTCAACCTGGCGAAATTTTATTGTTAGAAAACTTGCGTTTTTATGCCGAAGAAGAAAAGGGTGATGTAGCATTTTCAAAAAAATTAGCCGCCTTAGGCGATATTTATGTCAATGATGCTTTTGGAACTGCGCATAGAGCTCATGCTTCCACAACAATTATTGCTCAATTTTTTCAAGGCGCAAAATGTTTTGGTTATTTATTGGCTAAAGAAATTGAAAGCATTGAAAAAGTATTAAAAAATTCAGAAAAACCAGTAGTTGCTATTTTAGGAGGCAGTAAAGTTTCTTCAAAAATAACAGTAATTGAAAATATTTTAGACAAAGTAAACCACATGATTATTGGTGGCGGAATGACCTTTACGTTTGTAAAAGCTTTGGGAGGGAAAATAGGAAATTCTATTTGTGAAGATGATAAATTAGATTTGGCCATTGAAATTTTAAAACAAGCTAAAGCAAAAGGCGTTCAAATTCATATTCCAATTGATGTTGTGGCAGCCGATGCCTTTTCTAATAACGCAAACACGCAAATAGTTGATGTAAATCACATTCCTGATGGTTGGCAAGGATTAGATGCTGGGCCAAAATCATTAGCTATTTTTAGACGTATTATTTTAGATTCAAAAACGATACTTTGGAACGGACCATTAGGTGTTTTTGAAATGGATAATTTTTCCAAAGGAACAATCGCTTTAGGCGAATATATTGCCGAATCTACAGCAAATGGCGCTTTTTCGTTAGTTGGTGGAGGTGATAGTGTTGCCGCAGTGAAGCAATTTGGGTTAGAACCAAAAATGAGTTATGTGTCAACAGGCGGAGGCGCAATGTTAGAAATGTTAGAAGGCAGAACATTGCCAGGAATTGCCGCAATTTTAGAATAGAAACAATAAAACGCTGATAATTAAGTTATTAGTTAAATGCGCCCCAAAAAACAAAACAATAATGAAAAAATTAATTCTATATGTAATGGTATTGCTCTCGCTTTACAGCTTTGGGCAAGAACATGCAGAAAGAGAAATAAATATTCAATTACCTAAAGTTTCTTATCTAGATTCGTTAAAGGCTACTTTCATTAATCATAGTACAAGTAATTGTATAGATGAACGATGGGTGGCAGAATTAGCTAATATTGAGTTGTCTGAAAATATGTTTTTGGATATTACAGAGATTAATTATGATACCGAAGTAAGCTATAGTTTGTCTTCTGAAGTTGTCAAGAAACGATTAGCAAAATTAGATGCACGATCGCCATTTAATATCGAATATAATCCGGCATTAGAGAACACAATTAAAGCCTTTTTAAAGAACAGAACCAAAGCCTTTGAACGCTTAATGGCAATTTCTGAATTCTATTTTCCAATGTTTGAAGAGCATTTGGCAAAATACAACATCCCGATGGAATTGAAGTATTTAGCCATTGTTGAATCGGCGTTAAACCCTAGAGCAAAATCGAGAGTAGGCGCATCTGGTTTGTGGCAATTTATGTATCCAACCGGAAAACAGTATAATTTAGAAGTGAATTCCTATGTTGACGAACGCTATGATCCGTTAAAAGCAACCGAAGCGGCTTGTCAATATTTATCGAGTTTGTATGAAATTTTTGGCGATTGGAGTTTGGTTTTAGCGTCTTATAATGCAGGTCCAGGAAATGTTTCAAAAGCCATCCGAAGATCGGGCGGAAGCCAAAATTATTGGAATATTCGAAAAAACTTACCGCGCGAAACCGCAAATTATGTTCCAGCATTTTTAGCCACGATGTATATTTATGAGTTTAGAAAAGAACACGGATTGCAACCTAAAAAAGCAACGTTAACGTATTTTGAAACCGATACCATCCAAATCAAAAGACAGATGTCGTTTAAGCAAATATCAGAATTATTAGATATTCCGGTACAACAACTAGAATTTTTAAATCCAATTTATAAGCTAAATGTCATTCCGTATGAACTAGAAAAACCCCATTTTTTACGTTTGCCGAAAAATAAAATAGGGCTATTCGTGTCAAATGAAGATAAAGTATATGCTTATTTAGATTATTTAGAATTGCAGAAAGAGAAAATAAAAATTGAAATCAATCCTGCCGTTTCAAAAGACTCCTTGGCTTCAAATCAGCTTAAAAAAGAGGTTGGCTTAGAGATTTCCGAAGGGAAAATACGTTTTTACACGGTTAAATCGGGTGATAACTTAATGAAAATCGCTCAAAAAAAAGGGGTTCAACTTTCCGATTTAAAAAAATGGAATAACTTAGAATCGAATGCTATTTTTTCGGGTCAAAAATTAAAAATACAATCCAATTTAAAAGAAATCCCACAGCCAGAAACTCCAACCAAGAAATCGGAATTTTATACCGTTCAAAAAGGGGACACATTGTATATCATTTCAAAAAATCATCCCGGTGTCTCGGTTGAAGATTTAAAAAAATGGAACACAATTTGTGACGATGCTATTCAACCCGGAATGAAGTTAAAAATTAACGAGTAAAACCAAATTAATGATACGAAGCGGAACAATTGGCATACTTTTATTCCTTTTCTTTTCTTGTACTAACAAGAATGAATCGAATGAAATAGCACCCGGAAGTTCGTTTGGCGAAATTAATACGGTTTCAATTGTTGTCGATGATTATTTATGGAATGGCGAAATAGGAGATACCCTTAGAAAAAAATGGGCGGCACCGGTTGACGGACTTCCGCAAGAAGAACCGCTTTTTACCCTGAATCAATATCCTACAAAAGTATTTGAAGGAATGGTTAAAAAAAACAGGAACATTATTGTGGTTAAAAAAGGAACGAAGGAATCATTTATTCATAAAAAAAATCACTTTGCAAGCCCACAACAGTTGTTTTATATTACTGCAAGTTCAAACGAAGCCTTGGTAAAATTACTGGAGCAAAAATCGGCAGAAATTATAAAAGCAATAAAAGAGGCTGAAATTATTGAAAATCAAAATCGCATTTTAAAAACACCAGTTTCTGACCAATTAATTCAAGAGAAATTTCAAGTTAAAATGGCGCTTCGATCGAATTATAAGTATGAATTAGTAGGTAAAAAATTTTTATGGATTCGGCGAGAATTAGCAACAGGATACAACAGTTTATTGCTCTATGAAGTTCCTATTTCCCAAATAGAAAAAAACAATACCATTGTCAACAATATTTTGCAGGTTAGGGATTCTATCGGGAAAAAATTTATTCATGGATCGGTTGGAAAAACCTGGATGATTTCTGAAAAAGCGTATTCCCCTTATTTTCTACAAACCAAAATAGATCAAAAACAAGCTTTTGAAACCAAAGGTACTTGGCAACTTAAAAATGATTTTATGTCGGGCCCATTTATTAATTATGCCATTAAAGATACTAAGAATAATCGGTATTTAATTTTGGAGGGGTTTACGTATAATCCATCAAAATCAAAGCGCGATTTAGTTTTTGAACTGGAAGCCATGATGAAGTCGGTGGTTTTTTTACTTTAATTACCCAACTATGGAAATTACATTTAAAATAAAGCGTTTTAACGAACTTTCTTCAGCCGAATTATATGAAGTGCTCCAACTTCGGTCAGAAGTGTTTGTAGTGGAACAAAATTGCGTTTATCAAGACATTGATGGCAAAGACGAAAAAGCGCTACATGTGTTAGGCTATTATCAAAATGAATTAACGGCCTATTCAAGATTGTTTGATGCTGGAAATTATTTTGAAGAAGCATCGATAGGAAGAGTTATTGTGCGCCAAAAATTTCGAAAATTCAATTCCGGACATGAATTAATGCGCGTTTCCATTGTTGCTATAGAAGAAAATTTTAATCAAACTGCCATTACTATTTCGGCCCAAGAATATTTAAAAAAATTTTATGAAAGCCATGGTTTTGTCCAAACCAGCGAATCCTATTTAGAAGACGATATTCCGCATATTGAGATGAAGAAAAAGTAACTTATTTTTTTCCCGCCGGGACTTCATTTTTTAAAATCAACAATTCTACCCTTCTATCAAGTGCGCTTCCTTGTTTTAAAGATTGGGTGTTGCCATATCCTCTGTAGGTCATTCTAGAGTTGCTAATTCCTTTTTTAAATAAATAATTAAAAACTCTTTTAGCCCTATTAACAGATAATTCTCTTTTTTTAGTCTCTCTATCTATGGCTTCTCTGTGATAAGTGGGCGTGCAACATACGTGTCCTTGTACTTCAAATTGTATATTTTTGAATTTGTGTAATAGAAGGGCGATTTTATCGAGCTCTTTTTTAGCCTGAATAGTAAGTTGACTGCTACCACGTTCAAAAAGCACTCGTTCTAGATAGATGCGATCACCCGGCACAGCATCTTTTTTTATAGTGCTATAAACGCCCGGAATTTTTAAATTTTCAATGGTAATAGATTTATAGTTTACAACCACATCAACTCTTCGGTTTTTAGATCGGGCTTCTGGGATATCGGTTTGTAAATCTTCATCGAGCATGATGCGACCTTTTCCTTCAAGTGTAATGATAATTTTACTTTTAATACCGCGTTCAATTAATTTATCTTTTACGGTATTGGCTCTGTTAGTAGACAAAACAAAGTTGTATTCGTCTTTTCCTCTATCGTCGCAATAGCCATAAATTTGTATGGATTCGATTCGTGCAGTATCAATTTTTTGGACAAATGCTATGACACCTTCGGCTTGTTCTTCTTTTAAATTGAATTTATCAAACTCAAAAAAGATAGAATAGATTTCTTCTTCTTGAGCAAAACTAAGCCCAAAAGAGAAAAATGCCGCTACAAATACTAACCATTTCATAGATTGATAATTAGTTTTAATTAGTTATTTTTTTAATATCGAAGCGTATTGAGCCGAATTGTTTAACAGATTAATAGCTTGTTCAATTTCGGGATTGTTTTTAGTATAAAATAAATACAACCCTTCTCTATATTGATGTCTGATGATCAATTCTTCTTGGAGTTGTTTTTTAATTTGCTCTTTGTTTTTATCTAGCTCTGCTTCCTGACTTTTCTCTAGCGCTACTTCTAATTGTTTGTATTCTGCCGCAATTTGACCCTCAATTTTTTCCTTTTTTGCGTTTTCTAAGACAGTTTTAAGCGCTTTATGAGTGTCTGAATCCAGATTAATCTTCTCTTGTTTCAAATAGTTTTTAAAAGCTATAAAATCAGCATCAGAAACAGCAGGAACACCATTAACGGTTGGATTTTTATAATATAATTGCGTAGCAAAATTAAAAATAGCATCGTTTTTTAATAATGCATCGGTACTATTTGCCATTTTAGTTGCTGCTATTTCAATATCAGGCAATACTCCACCACCGTCATAAACCGTTCGCCCAGTTTTTGTTTTAAAGGCGTTAAATTCGTTTTGCGTTTTTTTAATTGCTTTACCGTTTTCGTCTTTTTTTGAATAATCCAATGCCTGAATACATCTTCCGGAAGGTGTATAATATCTAGAAATAGTTACTTTTACTTGTGTGCCGTAGGATAAATCCAAAGGTCGTTGAACTAATCCTTTTCCAAAACTTCTACTGCCTAACACTACACCACGATCTAAATCTTGAATGGCTCCCGCAACAATTTCAGATGCCGAGGCGCTTTTTCCATCTACAATTACCACTAAAGGAATCTCTATATCACTTGGTTCGTTTTTTGTGCGGTATTCCGAATTGTATTTTGAGTTTTTAGATTTTGTAGTTAC
>CAMDQL010000080.1 GCA_945905915.1 Flavobacterium psychrophilum | reverse complement strand
CCAAATGATCTACGTCTAATAAATCGTTAATGGCTACAACTTCTACATTGTCTCTGTTGTATGTTTCTCTAAAAACAATTCTACCAATTCTACCAAATCCGTTAATTCCTATTTTTACTGTTGACATATTATTATAAATATTTGATTCCGACGGAACCAGTTGTTAGTTAATAATTATAAAAGTTTTATTCCTATGGAATATATTTTTCTATTTTAGTTATGATGAAACAATGTCCGAAACTTTAACAAGTTCTAAATCTATTTCACTTTGTCCTTTAATGGCTTGTTCTAATGGTGTTAAGCAAATTTTGTCGTATTGTATTCCAACCATGTAATTAGATTTACCTTCTAATAAACTTTCTACTGCTTTAACTCCTAATCTAGAAGCTAAAACCCTATCAAAACAAGAAGGTGATCCTCCTCGTTGCATATGTCCAAGTACCGAAACACGTACGTCATATTCTGGCATATTTTCTTCTATATAATCTTTAAGTTCAAAAACGTTTTTACCTATTTTATCACCTTCAGAAACTACTACTATACTTGACGTTTTTCCTGATTCTTTACTTTTTTTCAAAGAATCTACTAATCGGTCTAAACCAAAAGCTTCTTCTGGAATTAAAATTTCCTCTGCTCCTGCTCCAATTCCTGCATTTAACGCAATATGTCCCGCATCTCTACCCATTACTTCAACAAAAAACAAACGGTTGTGTGAATTAGCTGTATCACGAATTTTATCAATACAATCCACAACTGTATTCAATGCGGTATCATATCCTAGAGTATGACTGGTTCCAAAAATATCATTATCAATTGTTCCTGGAATTCCAATTACAGAAAAACCAAATTCTTCATTAAACTTTTCAGCACCTGTAAAAGTTCCATCGCCACCAATTACAACTAGTGAATCTACGCCATTGGCCTTCAAATTATTATATGCCTTTTTTCTTCCTTCAACAGTCATAAAGTCTTTTGAACGCGCTGTTTTTAAAATAGTGCCACCTTTATTGATAATGTTTTTCACATCTCGGGGTCCCATAGGTTTAAAGTCGCCTTCAATCATACCTTGGTAGCCACGATAAATTCCAACACACTCAATATTATAATAAGCACAAGCACGAACAACGGCTCTAATAGCTGCATTCATTCCTGGCGAATCTCCGCCTGAAGTTAATACTCCAATTTTTTTAATTGCTGTTGACATATTTATTACGGTATTATTTGTAAAATTAATAAAGGAATTTATAAAACGAAGGTTATTTTGCTAACTATTAAATTATAGTGGAAAATTCAAACGTTTTCGTTAATAACTTTTTATTTCTTATGCTAAAAATTAAATAATTAGTCTATTTCAGGAACTTTATTAATTACTTCTTTAGCACCTTCTGATTTTTTATCTTTTCGATCGTTTATGTAGTCTAAAAATTCTGTTGGTATATCTTCAGAATCAGGAATTTCATTACTTGAATTTGTGTCCTTTTTATTCAAAGTTTTTTTGGTAAAAATTTTCCGAATCATTTCTTTAAAAGTATTGAACTCAACATTATAAGTAAGTCCTAATCCTTGTGTATAACCAATTCCTTCTCCAATGTAATTGATGTTATTTTCTCTATTAAACACATGAGCACTAAGTGTACCATCTTCATTTAATTGCATTTGAATTTCAACATTACCCACAATAACTGATTCAGTTACACCACCGACCGGAACTCCAACTTTTCCATTGATTGAAATTCTGTCATTGATACGAGTACTAAGGGTAACACCTACTCTATCTGAAACTTCAGTTAACCTGTTTCCTTGAGAATAATCAAACCCTAATTGCAATTTACTATCTTCATCGGCAAACAAACCATTTATCAACGAACCTGCTCGTTCAAAAAGTGGCCCATACGCAGCATTACCGGCAGTTTCAGCAGTTACAAACGAACCAGTAGAAAGTAGTGCAAAAGCTTGAGTTTGTCTGGCATCTTTGTCTTGTAATTTATACTCAATTTCGCTTTTTAAAACGGAACTTACCGTTGGAAAATTGATGTTAAAATCGGGTTGAGGATTATTCAAATTTCCGTTCAATAAAATAGAAACATTTGTATCAACTTTTCTATTAAAGGAAGCGCTCTCTAACAAAACTGCAGGATTTGCAGTAGTCTTGTAAGTTGCTTCTAGATCTAAAACTGCATTCATTGGTTCGCCATCCCATCGAATGGTACCACCTTTTTCAACATTAAATTTTTTATCTATTAAACCACCATATTTAAAATTGTACTGCCCTTCTTGTACAATAAAATCGCCATTCATTTGAAACTTACCTAAGGTATTAATTTCCATAAACATAGAACCTACTCCTCTCCCTTTCATTGCATGACCAGATTCTTTATTTAAAATAATTTCAATTTCTGCATTTTGATCAATATCAAATCGAAGAGCCAATTCTAATCCTTGATACTTGTTTTTTTCAATTACTTTACCCGTTTTAATTTTTTGAAACTCTTCTTTAGTCATGAATTTGATAAATGAATTATCACCCAATTCCTCGTCATCATTCACCGGAATTTTAATTGAAGTGCCTTTTTCAGACTTACCCGTAACTTCAATATTTAAAGCATTAACCGCACCTGTTATACTTGCAGAGCCATTCATAAATGCAGTTCCGTAATAATAGGCTCCTTCAGAATCAGGTGTATCTAATGCTAAAATGTTATTTGAATTTAAATGCAAATCTAATTGCCAATTGTCTAATGCTTCATGCCGAATCGTTCCATCTAACAAACCTTTAGTTTTGTATTTGGTTTCTGTTACTTCAATTTTTCGTAAACTAAATTGATGCTCTGTGATGTCGACAATTGCATTTTTTTCAAAAGCATAATCAACGTTTAGGTAGGGAACTCGCATTCCTGCATCATTTAAATACAAACGACCATCTATTTCAGGCTTAGTTAGCGCCCCTGCAATGGTGGCCCTTCCAGTTGCTGATCCACGAACATCAGATAAAACACTTCCTAATAAAGGTCCGAATGGCGCTAAATCAAATGCTTTAAATCCAGCATCCAATTCTAAACTGGATTGTTCTCCAACAAAATTTATGTTTCCGTTCAAGAAAAAACGATCGTCACCTTCTTTTGAAATTGAAGAAGTTACTTTAAACTGATTGAATGAATTATTACCCTCAATAGCAAAATCTAAATCACCAAGCAAAATTTTATTTATTTGCAGACTATCAATAGTAATATTAGATTGAGGATCATAACTATTCTTATCTTGTTTATATTTTATATTTCCATTTATTTTTCCGCCAAAAGAAAGACTATCAATATCTGGTGTAACTTTCTTTAAATCAACATCATTAAAGGTTAGTTGAAAGTATTTATAAGTAGAATCGCGCATTGTACCATAAAAATCCATTTTTTGATCATTGTGGGAAAGACTTATTTTTTGAAAATCAAAATTATTTAAAAATTTGTCAAAAATTATTTTATTATCATTTGTTTCGTTTTCATTGATAAACCAAGTATACTCTTTAAATTTTATTTCTGACTTTTTAAAACCTAAAACCGATTGCTTATCTTGATTTATGGTATGGTATAAATTTATATCAAACTTATCTAAACTTTGATCACCTCCTTTAAATTCGGAACGAACAAATAAGGTGTCATTAATAGTAACGTTGATTAAGTTGAAATCGGCAATTTTATAATTTTTATTTTTAATAGTATCAACCGAAATAAACGTGTTATAAATTGGATTTTTATTATCAATATCTATTTTTACATTTTTAATTTGATTTTCGAAGGCAATAATTGTGGGAGAAATGAAATCTAATTCAAATTTTCCTGCATCAGCGTTAATTTGTCCTTTAAAGCTGGTATTTTCGGAAATAGAAACATCAGGTATAAAGACTTCAACAATTTTATCATATAGCTTAAAATCGAAAGATAAAAATTGATTTTTAGCTAATTTATTGGGCGAATAATTAGCATATAAACTTCCTAATGCATTCTCCACTATTTTTTGAACTTCTTTAACCTTATATTTTCCGATAATTTGGCCACTCATAATATCAGGAGAATTCATGGTGATTGTTCTAACATTATCTTGATCAAAGGAAGAAGTGATATCAAAATCTTCAAAAATGTAGGAATTTTTACTATTTTGATACGAAATATCATGAATTTTTAAAGCGCCGGTTAAATCATCAATCGATCTTCCAGATGCTTTAAAATCTATTTTACCTCTAAAAATCGAGGTAGTATCTTTCTTATAAAAATTTAATAAATATAAATCCGCATAATCAATTTGCGCTTTAAAATCATAATTATTAGCACTTTTACTTAAATCTACAACACCATCAAAATCCATTTTTAAATTAGGGTCATTGCTATTGAAATAGCCCTTATAATAGGGCATTTTCATGCTACCATCAACAGTTATCGATTGGTAATTATAGCCATTGAAGTACAACTTATTTATTGTTCCTTTCAGCTTTGTGTTGAGCAGTTTTTGAGTAAAACCACTTCCGTCAATGTCTAAATTAAGAGTTGTTCTACCCAATATTTTCTCGTTAGCAAGTGAACCTAAATCAAAATTTGCTAGTTGGATTGTGCCTTGATAAGAAGCTTTATCAATTACATCAATATTTTGCATCGAAAAGTTACTCTCTAACTCACCTAATTTTGAAAGTAAATAAACGTCTGCATTAATGTATTTTTGAGTTAATTCGATTGCACCAGCCAAATTTATATTTCCAAATTTCGAAAGCATCGTTGGTAAATTTTTACCTAATACTCTTGGCAATACTCGAACAACTTGAATGTAATCAGTAGCTATTCTATCAAAATTTCCTTTCATATAAAAGGTTTGATTTTCTTTTCCAAAAAGATTTTTAAAATTTACCGACCCGATAATTTCAGATTGATTTTTATCTGCTAATTTTAAATCATACAAAATAAAATTATTTAACGTACCTAATAAATGAGTATTTATGTAAAAGATATTATTCTTGCCAAATTCATTATACAAACAATTCAAATCATTTGAAGCTATAGAAGCTTTATCCAATTGAACATCAAAAATTACTTTATTGTTAAAGTCTTTAAAATCTTCTCTTTTATAACGCAATTCTACCTTACCTTTCAACTCTGAATAAGGTGTTTTAAGGGCTAATTTTTCGAATAGAATATTGGATTTAGTATAAGTAAAACCGGCAGTCAAATTAGTAACTTCTATCCCTCGGTGGTCTATAAAAGCTAATCGTTTAATAAGTGTCGTAACATTTGGTCCCTTGATGAAAAAATTTTCTATTTTACCATTTAATCGTTTCAAATCTAAAACTTTTGGTGTTTCTAAATTTTCATCAATATACCTAAAACGACTACTAAAAAGCGTCATTTTATTAGCTCTCATTCTAAACTTACCTGAAGAAGGCGATCCATCATCAAAGGCTTCAATAAATTTATCTAAATTCGTGTAGTTTTCATTTTTGTAATTAACAATCTTGGCGTCTAAACCATCAAAAATTACGTCTTTTAAATACGGATGACCCGGATCGTAAATTTTCATAAAACTTAAAATAGAAGTATTTAAACGTTTAATAGCAAAAAGTGTGTCCTTGTGGTGATCTAAAATGATTATTCCTTTTAGTTTAACACTTCCAAAAGGAGTAATTGCAACTTGCTCAATTTTTAAATCGGTACCAAATGATTTATTCAATTCATCAGTAGCATGTTTTCCTAAAAAAGTTTGAACTGGTGGCAAGGACAAAACGATCCCTAAAAAGAGTATGAAAAAAAGTATTCCAAAGAGAATACGAAATAGTATTTTTTTAAATTTTTTGATACTCTATTTTGTTTTAAATTTGCTGAAAATTAATTTAAAAGGGGATTCCGAACAAAAATAAGGATTTTTGTACGATAAATCCAATATCTTTAATTCAAATTTCATGCCTAAACATGTCTGAAAAAAAAATATATACGCTTGCTATTGAAAGTTCTTGTGACGACACGTCTGCAGCAGTGCTTTGCAACGATGTTGTTTTGTCAAATATTGTTGCGCGTCAAGCTATTCACGAAGAATATGGAGGTGTTGTACCAGAATTAGCCTCTAGAGCGCACCAACAAAACATTGTTCCCGTAGTAGAGGTTGCCATTAAAAAAGCTGGAATTACAAAAAATGAACTTAATTGTATTGCTTTTACTCAAGGTCCAGGGTTAATGGGTTCGTTACTCGTTGGAGGCTCTTTTGCAAAATCATTGAGTATGGCTTTAGGTATTCCGTTGATAGCTGTAAATCACATGAAAGCACATATTTTAGCTCATTTTATTGAGGAAGAAGGCTATGACAAACCTACTTTTCCTTTTTTAGCGTTAACTATTTCTGGCGGACATACGCAAATTGTGAAAGTAAACAGTTTTTTTGATATGGAAATTATTGGAGAAACTACGGATGATGCCGTTGGTGAAGCTTTTGATAAATCGGCAAAAATATTAGGCCTTCCCTATCCCGGCGGACCCTTAGTGGATAAATTTGCACAAGAAGGCAATCCAAAAGCGTTTCCGTTTACCAAACCCAAAGTTGAAGGATTGAATTTTAGTTTCAGCGGTTTAAAAACCCAAATTTTATATTTTATTCAGAAAAATGTAGCTTTGAATCCAAATTTTATTGAGAAAAATAAAGCTGATATTTGTGCGTCTATTCAATATACTATTATTAACATTTTGATGGACAAATTGAAATTGGCTGTTGCGGAGACTGGTATCAATCAAATTGCAATGGGTGGAGGCGTTTCTGCAAATTCAGGAATTAGAACTACTTTAAAAGAGGCAGAACAAAAATACGGATGGAAAACCTATGTTCCGAAATTTGAATATACAACAGACAACGCAGCAATGATTGGAATTGTAGGTTATTATAACTTTTTAGAAGGAAATTATAGTAATTCCGAAATAACTTCAAAAGCAAGAATTAAATTTTAAATTTCAATTTTTATGCAACTATTTTATAATTCTGAAATAAAAAAAGGAGATTCTAATTTCTTTTTCGACAAAGAGGAAAGCAAACATATTATTAAAGTATTACGTAAAAAAGAAGGTGATAAAATATTTATTACTAATGGATTGGGATTTTTATTTGAATCTAAAATAATTTTAGCATCTGAAAAAAAATGTGAAGTAACTATCACAAAAGAAACTTTTCAACAACCCGATACTTTTTACACACACATAGCGGTTGCTCCTACCAAAATGAACGACCGATTAGAATGGTTTTTAGAAAAAGCAACCGAAATCGGTATTCACGAAATCACACCAATTATTTGTGATCATTCCGAACGAAAAGTGTATAAAATTGATCGAGCTGAAAAAATCATACAAGCTGCAATGAAACAGTCATTACATTATTATCTACCCAAAATTAACGAGCCAATTTCGCTATCGCAATTTGTAAAATTAAATCTCGACGGAGAAAAATATATTGCACATTGTGAAGAAACAGATAAAAAATCATTTCAAAAAGAATTTAAAAAAAATGGAAAAGTCACCATTTTGATTGGTCCTGAAGGTGATTTTTCTTCTAAAGAAATAAATTTAGCTATTGAAAATAATTTTATTCCTGTAACTCTTGGCAACA
>CAMDQL010000079.1 GCA_945905915.1 Flavobacterium psychrophilum | reverse complement strand
GGTATATTCAAATATTTATGCGTTTGCAACGAAACCCTCCATTTTGGGTTATTCATTACATAATCAACAATTAAAGGCGTCATTTCTTCTTTTTTACTCCATTCAGGTTGTAAAAATAAAATCGCATTTGGGTTTACTTTTGCCGCTTGTTCTTCAGCAAAAATGAAATCGTGTTTATTGTAAATGATCACTTTTAATTCGTCGGCAATATCATAAGCACTTTGAACGGGTAATTTATTTTTTTTGGGAGACAAACAAAACCAATCCCAAGTTCCTGTAACTTCATAAGCTCCAGAAGTTTCAATATGTACTTGTAGATGTTGCTCTTTTAGCTTAGAAGTTAATAAATTCATGTCCCAAGTCAAAGGTTCGCCACCGGTAACAACAACTGTATCGGCATATTTTTTTGCATTGGAAACAATTACATCGGTATTGGTTGGAGGATGTAATTCGGCATTCCAACTTTCTTTTACATCACACCAATGGCATCCCACATCGCAACCGCCAATTCTAATAAAATAGGCTGCTGTTCCAGTATGATATCCTTCGCCTTGGATAGTGTAAAACTCTTCCATTAAAGGCAACATTTCGCCTCTTTCAACCGCTAATTGTGTTTCTTTTTTCAACATTTACTTTTAATAATGGCTGCAAAGATACTTATTTACACTTAGTTTAAAATAAATACCTAAATTGTTTTAGGAAATAAAAAGACCGAATTATACAATTGTACATTCGGTCTTTTACTTATGAATTTTTATTTTATAAAGCTTTTAAAGTATCTGTTGCATATTTATTTGCAGGATCAACCACTAATAATTTATTAAGATTTTCAACCGCTTTATCTTTTTGACCACTGTTTGCATAATGAGCACCTACATGAGTTAATGCCTCAATTAAACCTTTTTTGCTACTTGGTTTTGCTTTTTCAGCATCTCCTTTATCATCCAGAACCTTTATATATTGTTCATAAGAAGCCAAAACTGAAATTTTAGCTTCAGGAGTTTCAACTAAATCGTTAACTCTAGCTCTGTATAAATGAGCATCTTGCGTAGTTGGAGAAACTTCAATAACTTTTGCAAATGCCTGATCTGCTAACGCTAATAGTTCTTTTGGTGATGTTTTAGTATCGTAATCTAAGTATAGTGCATAACCTAAATAAAAGTTATCCAAAGTATAATTTTTAGATTTCGGATTTTTTACCGCAACTTCAAAAAGTTTAGTTGCATTTTTATACAATTTGTCATTGAACATCTTTTTACCTAATGGATTCAATTCGCTAGCAATAACTGGATCTTTTTCTACCGCTTTGTTCAATTCTACAACACCTTCTGTGAAAATTTTATCATCGTAGGTTCCGTCGGCTTTTTTAGCTTCGTTCATTTTAGTTAGTCCCAGGTATAAATAATCTCTTGCGATGATTCTTTTTGGATCTACTTTGGTAAAAAATTCGGTTAACGCTATAGAACTTTCTGCAAAATTTCCATTTTCATAGGCAGCATAACCTAAATATCTAAGAATTCTTGGATTAATATTATCCAATTTTTTCATTTCTCTAGCTTCTAATTCAAGCGCTTTGTAATCTTTTGCCAAGATTAAGAAATCAGCATGACGCATTCTAGAATCTAACGAATAATCGGTTAAACTCATGTATTTTTCGTAAAACCCTAACGCTTTTGAAATATATTCTTGGTATTTGTTTTGCTCTGAATTTGCCCAGAAATAATAGGTTTCTGCCAATTCTCTATAAACAGGTCCAAAGTTTGGATTTATTTTTAAGATTTCGTCAAATGACTTTACTGCTTCGTTAAATGCTTTTGCGTTTTTGGTTATTTTAGCCAAATTCATTTTTGCTAATATAACCGAATTATCATAATCGTATGCATTTCTATAAGACGCATAAGCATCATTTGAATTTCCGCTTGCAAATTGCGCATCACCTAACAATAAGTGAGCTGAAGCGTTACTCATATTTGTTGTCAAAACTTTATTGATCAAGTCAATAGCCGCTTTATAATTTGGATTTTCAGATTTTATATAAGCCTTAGCTATTAATAAAGTTTCATCAACATCTTTTTTCTTGATTTCTTTTGAAGCTTTATCAAATTTAGCAACTGCATCAGCATTCTTTTTTGCGTCTAAATCTAATTGGGCTAAACCGATGTTACTTAAAAACCCTTTGTCTTTAGCTAAAAGTCCTTTATTAAAAACTGCCAAAGCAGAATCAGATTCTTTTTGAGCTAAATACACATCTCCTAAATAGAAAAAAAGTTTTCCATTATCTGGGTTAGATTTAATTAATGTTTTTAATGTTTTTTTAGCGGTATCAAAACGCTCTGCATCGATATCATTTTTGACTTGCCCTAAATCTTGTGCAAATCCAAAAGCAGATAACATTACAAATAAAAACCCTAAACTAACTGACTTCTTCATTTTATTTAATATTACTTTAATTAATTTATTTTATACTTCCTCTAACATTAATTTCTCTTGAAGGAAATTTAATTGGAGATAGTCCTGATTTCAGAATGATACGTTGACCATTTTCTCCTGCAATGTATGATGCAAACCCCATGCCTAAACCTTTTCCGCCTTGAAAATTTAACAAATATAATTTTCTGGTCCATGGATAGGAATGATCAGCAATATTAGATTGATTAGGCTTTACGAATGATTTTCCTTCTTTAATTGCTGGTATTGATACGCCTAAAATTTTAACGTTTTGAACAGATTTTTCTAAATCAACTGGTGGTTGCAACAACCAATTTACTCCTACAACGCCAACACCATCTTTGTTTTCAGCAATAAACTGAATTAATTCTTGTGAGTCTTTCATTGAAAAGACTTGTTTTGTATCTATTTGTCCAACTTCCAAAGTAGCTTTTAAAAATGAAATGGTACTTGATTGTGGGTTTTCAAAAACAACTTTTTGTTTCCATTGATTGGAAGTTCCTTTTAATTTTGAAACAAATGCGTCGATTGATATCGTTTCCATTGCATTATCCTTATGTGCAATAAAAACAACTGCATCTTCTGCAAATTCAGTTATTTTAGGAATAATTTTTTTATTGGAAAAATACTGTAACTCTTCACTATTTAAATTTCTTGCTAGAACAGCTATTTTAGAATGATCTTCTTTTACTAATTGCAGAATTTCGCCTTCAGATTTACTGATTAAATTAATTTTAGCATTTTTATACTCATTTTCAAAAACAGCAACCACATCTTCAACTATTGGAAAAATTGTTTCATCTACCAATATTGAAGTTGTTCCGGTAACGACTGTTTCTTTTGAATCTTTAGTAAGTTTAGCTCCCTTTTCGCACGAAATAAAAGCTACGACTACTAATAGAACACCAAAAAATTTAATTTTCATAGGTCTTATTTTTATTCTGATGCATTATTATTCATTCGATAAAAACGAATAAGTGCATAAACAATTAGAATGACTCCTAAAATTACTCTTCTCGAATAAGGAATTTCTACAGGCATTGTTTTCCATATAAATAATGTAATGGCTAAAAAGACATACAATAAAAGAAAAACTAGTCCTAAAACAAACAGAAATCTCTGAGACAGGGATTTCTGTTTATAATTTTTAAATATGTTCATGTTAAAATTACTGAACTTTAACAACAATAGGCAATGCAAATTGAGAACGAACTGAACGTCCATTATGAATTGCTGGTTTCCAGTTAGGCATTCTTTTCAGTACACGAATAGCTTCTTTTCCGGCATCAGGATATCCACCATCGCGAATTACTCTAATGTCTGTAAAACTTCCGTCTTTTTCAACCACAAAACCTACTAACACTCGAATTTGAGAAACACCTTCATCAACTTCAGGTGGGGTAAATGAACTCGCAAATTTTTTGTAGAAAGCATCCATTCCACCAGGAGGTGAAGCTTGTACTTCTACAGCAACATATACTTTGTTTTCATCAATTATTTCATTTCCTTTATCTCCATCACCAGAAGGCACGTCGATATTTATGTCTCCAGCATTAGGATCACCTTTCACATCTTTTTGCCCAGGATCTGCAGTTTCAAGTTCTTCCACTGTTGGCGGATCTTCGTCTTTTACCTTCTCCTTTTCAACCACTACTGGTGGTGGAAATTTCACCTGATCATTTACCGATTTTGGCGGTTCTGGTGGCGGTGGTGGTATGTCGTCTTTAGGAGGAGGTGGTAACAATGCGGCTTCAATTACCTTATCTTTACTTTCCTTATTTGCTAAAGCTAACTGTTGACTGATAATGTTTTTTATTACTGGTGCAGCAATAACTGTTGCAAAGAAAACAGCCCCAATTATTAATGCTCTAGTAGTAGTTTTTGAGTCATGAGCACGCAATTCATAAGCACCATAAGCCTTGTTGCGTCCCTCAAAAACCATATCAATCCACTCTTCTTTAAATATGTTTAATTTTGACATAATTGTATATTTTTTAAATGTAGAAACAAAAATTTATTTAGTTAACAAATCTTCTTTTTCTAACATTGCTTTATCCTCTGGAGTTATATCTACAATTGCATAAGTAGGCACTTTAGTAATTGCAATTTCATCAAGTATATCCACTAAGTTTCTATAGGTTGATTTTTTACTTGCTTTTACTAATACAATTAGTCCTTTTTTAGGATCACCATACTTTGCGATTACTGATTTAATCTTCGATAATAGTTCTTTACGGATCCCATTTTTACCATATCCAACAACCGTTGGACCTTCAATTGGCTCTTTTGCTAAACCATAATACCAAACCATCTTATTTTTTTCGCCCAATAGAATAGTTAATGTTCTATCTTCTGAAATAGTAAGTTCAACTGGAGGCTGATCTTCAGGTGTTTTATCAGGCATCGCCAAGTTCATTGACTGTGGCTTAGACAACGAAGTGGTAAGCATAAAGAAGGTAATCAAAAGGAATGCCAAATCCACCATTGCGGTTAAATCTACACCTGCATCTTGTTTTTTACTTCTTACTTTTTTACCCTTACTATCGCCTCCGCCCGTATTTAATTCTGCCATTATATAGTGTTTTTAAATTAAAAATCTTCGGTTCTAAGACCTGTTACTAAGAAAAACTTGTTCACTTTTTGATCTTGAAGAATATCAATTACTTTTTTAATTGTAGGATATTCTTCTTTAGCATCTCCTTTTATCGCAACTTTTAATTCTGTTTGATGCAAGTCTTTAGTAGCATAACGTGCTGCCAAAATCCACTCTCTTAACTGATTATCAATTGAGTCATAAGGAACTCCTAACTGAACACCTTCTTTATTACGATCATCACTTTTAAGAGCAATCAATCCTTTTAAACTTCCTGCAGGTACACCAAAACCATCAATCAAAGAAAAACGTTTAGTTTCTTCTTCAGTGAAAGTCAGCTTGTATTTTTCTGCGATTCTACCTAAAGCATCTGCACGGACATCTTGTCCTACCATTCCAAAAAACACTTTTCCATCACCTACTGTGATTGTTACCAAATCAGTTTCTGGTAATTTTGTTTCACGTGTAGAGGCCGGTGTATCCACCGGAAGTGGTTCTGGCAATTTGGCAGTAGACGTCATTACAAAGAAAGAAAGCAACAAAAAGGCAACATCACACATTGCTGTCATGTCTATTTTTGTACTCTTTTTTGACATTTTTACTTTTGCCATTTTTTTTAAAATTTTAACTTCAATATTCGAATTGAATTATTGAAATTTATTAATAATTAACGCTAAAAATTGCTGAATTATGCAGCTTTCCCTTTCATTCTTCTATATGCTTGAGTGATTGCAAAACCAGCCTCATCAATAGAATACGTTAATTTATCAATTTTAGATGTAAATAAATTGTAAGAAATAATTGCTAATGTAGACGTTCCAATACCTGTTGCAGTATTAATTAACGCTTCAGAAATACCTGTTGCTAATGCTGCTTGGTCAGGTGCTCCTGCTGCTGCTAATCCAGAGAATGCTTTAATCATACCAGATACAGTTCCTAATAATCCCATCAAAGTACCAATAGATACTAATGTTGCGATAATTGTCATGTTTTTCTCTAGCATTGGCATTTCTAATGAAGTAGCTTCTTCTATTTCTTTTTGAATAGTTTCTGTAGCTTTTTCGCTATCAAAACCTTCTTTTTTAACTTCTTGATATTTAGTTAAACCAGCTCTTACCACATTTGCTACTGATCCTTCTTGTGCATCACATTCAGCAATAGCTTCGTCAACTTTTCCTTGAGCAACTAAAGTTTGTACTGTTTTAACAAATTTTTCAACATTAGCTTTACCAGCAGCTTTTCCAATTACTAAGAATCTCTCAATAGAGAAAACTAAAGCCATTAAAAGTAACCCCATTAATAATGGTACAATAAATCCTCCTTTATAAACCATTCCTAAATAGTTTCCAGGTAGCGGATGACCTTCTGGATCATTGTTTTCAAAATTTGATGGATGACCCATTACAAATTTCCAAATTAATATTCCAATTATAATACAAATTACAATTGTTAAAGCTGCAAATACATTTGAACCTTTAGAGCTTGCTCCGTTTTCAACAGATTCGTTAGATACTTTTGTCATTTTTTTTAAATTTTATTAGTTTTAAAATGTCGATAATATTGTTAAAGTACAGTTCTTTGACTTAACAGGGGTCAAATTTAATTTTTTACTTTGAAAAAAAAAACTTTTTTTACGATTTTAAATCTAATGTTAAGAAATAATAACATTAAGTTTACTAGGCAGGAAAATAATTGCTGTTCAACTATTTTTTCAATCTCGTAACTTTAACCTAGATATATAAGAAAACGTAACTATTTTTATTTTATTATATCAATATTATTAAGAAAAAATGAATTTTATTGGTAAATTCAACCCTCTAGTTTTAATTTGTTTTTTATAGAAAACAAATTTTACTCTATATTTGAGAAGGAAACAAATGAAAAAATAAATGAAAAAATATTTTATACAAAAAAGTCCGTTTATAGTTCCAACAACCGATGGAAAACTAATTGAAGAACATCATGGACTAGCCACTACAAAAAATTCTGAAATTTCGATAGCTCACATGATTGCGCCTCCCGGTTGGAGCGAACCATTTCAAACACCAGAGTTTGATGAATATACCTATATTATAAAAGGGAAAAAACAATTCATCATAGAAGATGAAGTGATTATTTTAGAAGCTTGGCAATCGATTAAAATAGAAAAAAACACACGCGTTCAATATTCAAATCCATTTGATGAACCTTGTGAATATATAGCAATTTGCACACCAGCTTTTAGTATGGAAATGGTAAATAGAGAATATTAAGGCTGTTTCAATAATTCAAGAATTCTATTTTCTACTTGTTCTGAATTCCAAATTTCCTCAATATTTTCCATACTTAAAATCTTTTGCATTATTTCATTTTGAAAATCCCCAACAGCTAAAGCTTCTGCATAGGGTTGTAAACTAAAGGTAACTCTGCTGTATAATGGCATCCATTTTTCTGGGTGTTTCTCTGAAAACCAATTTTCAATTTTCTTTTGCAGCAGAAATTTTTCATCTGCTGTTTTAGTACTCATTTCTATGAAATTTCTTCTCGAAAGTTCAGCAATAGCATCGGCGTTTGGTTTTCTTGAAATTTCGTAGGCTTTAAAA
>CAMDQL010000078.1 GCA_945905915.1 Flavobacterium psychrophilum | reverse complement strand
ACTTCAGAATCGTAAAACGGACGAATAGAATCGAATTTTGTCATGCTTATTTTAAAAACAATGCACAAATGAACAAAAATTTTATGACTTGACCTTTAATTTTGGATTAAATTCCGAAAATTTGTTTCGAATTTTCAGTGGTAATTGCTGCAATTTCTTCTACAGAAACTTGATATATTTCGGCCAATTTTTGAGCAATTATAAGGGTATAGCTGCTTTCATTTCGCTTTCCGCGATAAGGCACTGGTGCTAAATAAGGCGAATCGGTTTCTAGTACAATATTTTTTAAATCGATTTCATGTAAAAACTGATCAATTTTTCCGTTTTTAAATGTGGCTACTCCTCCTATTCCAAGCTTCATTCCTAACGACATCGCTCTTTGGGCTTGACCCAAATCGCCGGTAAAACAATGAAATATTCCGAATAAATCAGTCGCTTTTTCACTTTCCAAAACCTCGAAAACTTCGTCAAACGCATCCCGACAATGAATGTTAATTCCTAATTGATGCTTTTTTGCCAATTGAATTTGGTGCTTGAAAGCCAGTTGCTGTTCTTTCAAAAACGTTTTATCCCAAAACAAATCAATCCCAATTTCGCCCACCGCATAAAATTTATTAGAAGCTAATTCGCGCTCCACATGTGCCAACTCTTCTAAATAATTTTCCTTGACATACGTAGGATGTAATCCCATCATTAAAAAGACTTTTTCGGGATATTGCTTTTCTAATTCATACATTTTCGGAGTATAATTAGAATCTATTGAAGGAACAAAAAAACGAGAAACGCCTTCATTGATGGCTCTTTGCATCATTTCGTTTCTATCTTCGTCAAATTCTTCTGAATATAAATGCGTGTGGGTATCGGTTAAGTTCAAGGTTTCAGGTTTAAAGTTTCAAGTTTGTTGTTTGTTATGCAAAGGTATATTCTGAAATCTAAAATCGTTACTCATAAATCATAATTTTTAGTTTATTTTTGAAGTATGGAAGATTTGCAAGACTTTTTAAAAGGGAAAAAATACAAAAAAATAAAATTTACGGTTTTAAAAACCCAACATTTATTAATCAAAGGTAAAATAAATGGTGTTAAGGGTAACTTTATTTTGGATACTGGAGCCAGTAATAGTTGTGTGGGATTTGAGAGTATTGAACGCTTTTTTTTAAATGCTCAATTTTCGGAAACTAAAGCTGCGGGTGCTGGTGCTACGGGTATGGAAACGCAATTGGCTAAAAACAACGAAATGCAATTGGGAAGATGGAAAAATGAAAAATTAAGCCTGATTATTTTTGATATGTCTCATGTAAATGAAGCATTAATTCAGTATAAAACAAAGCCTGTTGATGGCATTATCGGTGCCGATGTGTTGCTAAAAGGAAAAGCAATTATTGATTATAGTAATCATTGTTTGTATTTGAAGTAATTTAAACGCAAAGACGCTAAAGATATAAGCAAAGTTTGCAAAGAAAAAATCCCAAACTCTTTTGGAATTTGGGATTTTATTATTGGGATTTATATTTCTATAATTCTATAATTCTAATGCTTTTTTAATATTACCGCCCATTAAAATTTCTGTTGGGTTTTCTAATGCTTCTTTCACCGCTACTAAGAATCCTACAGACTCACGTCCGTCAATGATTCTGTGATCGTATGATAAAGCAACATACATTACTGGAGCAATTACAATTTGACCATTTTTAACAATAGCTCTTTCTACCACATTGTGCATTCCTAAAATTCCTGATTGCGGCGGATTGATAATTGGTGTAGATAACATACTTCCGAAAACACCACCATTTGAAATGGTGAAAGTTCCACCGGTCATTTCGTCAACAGTAATTTGTCCGTCACGCGCTCTTATCGCTAATCTTTTGATTTCCGCTTCTACTCCTCTAAATGATAAAGTTTCGGCATTTCTCATTACCGGAACCATTAATCCTTTTGGACCAGAAACCGCCACCGAAATATCACAAAAATCAAATGAAATTTTCTCTTGACCATCGATCATTGAATTCACATCTGGATATAATTGTAATGCACGAGTTACTGCTTTTGTAAAGAACGACATAAAGCCTAATCCTAAACCATGTTTTGTTTTAAACTCTTCTTTGTATTGGTCACGTAACGCATAAATAGCCGTCATGTCCACTTCATTGAAAGTAGTTAACATCGCTGTTTCGTTTTTAGCAGCTACTAAACGTTCTGCTACTTTTCTACGCAACATAGACAATTTTGTTCTTTCTGAACCACGGTTTCCTCCTCTTGGAGTTCCCATTGATGGTACTGCATTTACAGCGTCATCTTTAGTGATTCTTCCGTCTTTACCTGTTCCTACTATTTCTGAAGGCTCGATATTTTTTTCTTCTAATATTTTTTTTGCTGCTGGAGAGGGTGCTTGCGTTGCATACGTTTTTTCCGCTACTGGAGCTACCTTTGGCGCCTCTGCTTTTGGAGCTTCAACCACTTTTGCTTCTTCTTTTGCTGGGGCTGCTCCACCATCTGGTTTAGCTGCACCTGTATCGATTAAACAAACTACTGCACCTACTGCTACTGCATCGCCTTCTTCTGCTTTTAATGTAATTATTCCACTTGCTTCAGCAGGTAATTCTAATGTAGCTTTATCTGAATCAACCTCAGCAATCGCTTGGTCTTTTTCTACATAATCACCATCTTTTACTAACCATGTAGCAATTTCTACTTCTTTAATTGATTCCCCTGGAGAAGGAACTTTCATTTCTAAAATCATATTCTTTTTATTTTAAAAAGTTTACCCTTTGACAAGCTCAGGGCGATAATTGAGTTGTTTTTTATTGAAATAATGTTTTATCAAACACCATGGCAATGGCATTTTTTTGACGTTTTTTAGAACGTTCATAACTTCCTGCTGCCGGTGCACTGTATGCCTTTGGCGATGCTAAACGTAATTTTACTAAATCAAAATTCATCAACATAAACGAATAGGCTCCCATATTTTTAGGCTCTTCTTGTGCCCAAACATAATCATCAACATTTGGATACGTGTCGATAATTGCTTTGATTTGATCTACTGCTAATGGGAATAATTGCTCTAGTCGAACTACTGCAACATCATTTCTGCCTAATTCTTCACGTTGCGCAATAATGTCAAAATATACTTTACCTGTACAGAATACCAATGTTTTGATGGATTTTTTATCCGTTACTTTTGGATCATCTATTACTTCTTGAAATTGGCCGTTTGCTAAATCGTCCATTGAAGATACTACATCTGGATGACGTAATAAACTTTTTGGAGAAAATACTACCAATGGCTTACGGAATTCTGTTTTTAACTGTCTTCTCATCAAATGGAAGAAGTTAGCTGGCGAAGTTACATCGGCAATATACATGTTATGTTTTGCACACATTTGTAAATAACGCTCCATACGCGCTGATGAATGCTCTGCTCCTTGGTTTTCATAACCGTGAGGCAACAGCATCACTAATCCGTTTTGGTTATTCCACTTGTCTTCCCCTGCAGAAATGTATTGGTCAATCATAATTTGTGCGCCGTTAGAGAAATCTCCAAACTGTGCTTCCCAAATTACTAAGGTTTTTGGCGATGCTAATGCATATCCATATTCAAAACCTAAAACACCATATTCTGAAAGGTGTGAATTGTAGATATAAAAGTTTCCTTTTTTATCTTTTATGTTGTCTAAAAGAATTACTTCTTCTTCTGAATCTTCTACTTTAACTACCGCATGACGGTGCGAAAACGTTCCGCGCTCCACGTCTTGCCCTGAAATACGAACATCAAATCCTTCCGAAATTAAAGACCCATAGGCTAATAATTCGCCCATTGCCCAATCTAAGGTATTGGTCTCCACCATATTTTTTCGATCGCCGATTAACTTCGTAATCTTGTTGATGAATTTTTTATCCGATGGAAGTTGGGTAATGGTTTTGGCAATCTCTGCAAGTTGTTTTTTATCGAATTTAGTATCGAATTTTTGAAGCATTACATCATCCGAAACTTGTTTGTAACCTTCCCACTCATTTTCCATGAACGGAGTAATTACTGTTAAGTCTTTTTTGCGAGAGGCTTCTAAATTTTCGTCTAATTTTGCTTTGTAGGCTTCTTCTAATTCTTTAACAAACCCTGCCGAAATAACACTTTCTTGCATTAATTTTTCAGCATATAAATCTCTTGGATTTTTATGTTTTGAAATTAATTTATATAAAACAGGCTGTGTAAAACGAGGTTCGTCGCCTTCATTATGCCCGTATTTTCTGTATCCTAATAAATCGATAAAAACATCACTTCCAAATTCCATTCGGTAATCTAAAGCAAACAACATGGCATGAACTACTGCTTCTGCATCATCTGCATTTACGTGTAAAACGGGCGATAGCGTAACTTTTGCCACATCGGTACAATATGTTGACGAACGTGCATCTAAATAATTGGTTGTAAACCCAACTTGGTTATTAATCACTAAGTGAATAGTTCCTCCTGTTTTGTAACCGTCTAATTTTGCCATTTGAATAATTTCATACACAATACCTTGACCGGCTACGGCAGCATCGCCGTGAACGGAAATAGGTAAAACTTTTGAAAAATCATTTGGATAATTTCTATCTTGTTTTGCTCTAGTAATTCCTTCAATAACAGCACCTACAGTTTCTAAATGCGAAGGATTTGGCGCTAAATTTAAATTGATTTTCTTGCCTGAATTGGTTACTCGATCAGAAGTTAATCCTAAGTGATATTTTACATCACCATCAAAGTTAGCATCTTCGTCATAGTCTTTCCCATCAAATTCAGAGAAGATATTTTGAGTATTTTTCCCAAAGATGTTAGCCAATACATTCAAACGACCTCTATGTGCCATTCCCATTACAAACTGCTCCACACCTTTATCAGCCGCAGCTTCCACTAAAGCGTCTAAAGCAGGAATTACCGCTTCACAACCTTCTAAAGAGAAACGTTTTTGACCCACATATTTAGTGTGTAAGAAGTTTTCAAAAGAAACGGCTTCGTTTAATTTTTTAAGAATATGCTTTTTCTTGTCAGATGAAAAATTAGGTAAATTATCGTTGATGTCTAAACGATTTTTAATCCATTCTAATTTGTGTGGTTCACGAATGTACATGTACTCCACACCAATAGATTGACAATAAACGTTTTCTAAATGTTTGATAATATCAGCCAAAGTACAAGGCTTCATATTCACCATTTTAGCCGCATCAAAAACCGTATTCAAATCGGCTTGAGATAAACCAAAATTTTCAAGTGCTAACGAAGGTCCGTGAACTCTTCTATCTCTTACTGGGTTTGTTTTTGTAAATAAATGACCGCGTGTTCTATACCCTTCAATTAGTTTAAGAACATTAAACTCTTTTTGCATTTTATCAGAAATTGCTCCTGAATCACCTGTTGCGGCATAGGCCACTTGTTGTGCTATTTCATCAGAACCATACCCCGATTGAGCAAAATCAAATCCTTGAAAAAAACTTCTCCAGCTTGGCTCAACGCTGTCTGGATTTTGTATATATTGTTCGTATAAATCGGCAAAGAAAGCCGTGTGTGCAGCATTTAAAAAGGAAAACCTATCCATATTATTTTGTCTGAAAGACTTATTAATTAAAATATTATGCAAAAGTAAAACATTTTGCAATAAATCTTCAAGGAATTTAATACTTTTATAACATTAATTTTTCGAAAATCGATTTATGAAAAAGAATTCTGTAATTAATTTAACATTTTTAGTAGTTATTGCATTTTTATTTGGTTTTAAATTTGAAATTTATGCACAAGAACCTAAAGAAATCAACACAAAAAGTGATTTTTTAGATCGTTTACAATTTGGTGGCGGATTAGGTTTAGGGGTTGGTAATGGATATGCCGATATTATGGTCGCACCAAGCGCAATTTACAACTTTAACAACTATGTATCAGCTGGTTTAGGTGTGCAGTACAACTATGTAAAACAACGCGATTTATACAAAGCGAATATGTATGGTGGCAGTGTAATTGCCTTATTTAATCCATTGGAAGAATTACAAATTTCGACCGAATTAGAACAACTAAGAGTAAATAGAACTTTTAATGATTCTTTTGGAAACAACTCTCAGGATTTTTGGAATACTGCTTTGTTTGTGGGTGCTGGTTATCGCAATGAGAATATTACTTTTGGTGTGCGCTATAATGTTTTACACAAAGAAAGAGACAATATTTATGCAGAAGCATTTATGCCGTTTGTAAGAGTGTTTTTCTAATACTTATTTCTAAACCACACTTTTTGCCATTCACGTTTTAAGACTAAAAACGCCACTTGTTCTGATAATTCTACTAAATCAGAACCATCTAATTTTTTAATTTGTTCTTCTGGAACATCAATTATGTAAAGTAAATTTAGGTATTCAGCAAATTTATATTGAATGAGTTTGTAGATTTTTTCTTGTACTAAATTTTTAAATTCAAACGGGAAAATGCTTGTTGGCACATCTAACGATTCATTGGCTAACGCAAAATCTTTATTCACTTGCTCGATCAATTTAAAGTACAACTGCTCTTCTTCAGCTTGCGAAATTAACGACTCAATAGTTGCTGGTGGGTTATACATTTTTATGATTTATGAATGATGATTAACGATTTTTGATTGTTGAAGTATTTTTGATTCTAAAATCTGAAATCAGCATTCTTCAGTCTTCAATCTTATACGTTTCTTCCCATTAAATTTTCTCCAAAAGCTTTCAAAATGACTTTCTTTTCATTTTCAATATCCATTTTTTCTAAAGTTTCAAAAGCTTTAAAAGTGTAGTTTTGAATGGCTATTTTTGTAGCTTCGCTAGCTCCTGATGCATTAAAAATAGCTTTTACTGATGCTATTTTGTCAGTGTTTTCTAATGACTGACTGGAAAACAAATGCAATAATTGTTGTTTATTTTCTTCTGTTGCAAATTCCATCGCTTTTAAATACAAATAGGTTTTTTTATTTTCAATAATATCGCCTCCTACTTGCTTTCCAAAAGTTTCTGGATTGCCAAAAGCATCTAAATAATCGTCTTGCAATTGAAATGCAATGCCTAAATTTAATCCGAAATCATAAATTAAATTGGCATTGTCCTCAGAAGTTTCTGCAACAATTGCGCCCATTTTCATTGCAGCACCCACTAAAACCGCCGTTTTATATTCAATCATTTTCAAATATTCGGGAATCGTAACATCATTACGCATTTCAAAATCCACATCATATTGTTGCCCTTCGCAAACTTCAATGGCGGTTTTACTGAATAATTTTGCTAATTTTTGAAAGGTGATTGGTTCGTATTCTTCAAAAAATTGATAGGCTAAAATTAGCATCGCATCGCCCGATAAAATCCCGGTGTTCAAATCCCATTTTTCATGAACGGTTTGATTGCCTCTTCGCAACGGAGCATCGTCCATAATATCATCATGAATCAAAGAAAAATTATGAAACACTTCTACCGCAGTTGCTGCTGGAATAGCTTTTTCGCAATCAACATTAAAAACTTCGCTAGCCATTAAAGTTAAAACCGGACGCATTCTTTTTCCGCCTAACGATAAAATATATTGAATAGGTTCATATAAATTTTTAGGCTCTTTGTTAGCCACAATTTGCGAAAAATGATGACTCATTTTTTCTTGATAATAGGATACTGAATGCATTCTTCTGATTTTTTTTGCTAAAATACTTCATTATTCTGAAATGAAACGAATTAATCAAGTGTTAAATTTTCGTAAAAACTACGGAAACTATTTTCGTGTTAAAAGTTTCCGTCATACATTTGCATCGAAATTAAACTGAAAAATGAAAGACCAAATTCTAATCAAAGCAACTGATATGTTTTTAACACTCGGGTTCAAGAGTGTTACCATGGATGAAATTGCAACAGAAATGGGTATTTCAAAAAAAACAATT
>CAMDQL010000077.1 GCA_945905915.1 Flavobacterium psychrophilum | reverse complement strand
CATTAATAATTTCATTTCAATTGAAAGATTATTATAGACTAATTAAGTGTAAATAAAATATTCAGGTAATATAATAAGACTTTACAGTTGGAAATTCTAAAAAAATACTATTTTTATAAAAAAAATCGAAATGAAAAAAAATATTTTATTCATAGTTACACTAGCAATGCTAGCGGTAAGTTGCTCAACTGCGCAAAAAGCAACTAAAGTAACCGATGTAGGAACTTATAAAAATAGTATTACTTCGGCTGAATTGAGCAAACACCTTTACATTGTTGCTGATGACAATATGGAAGGTAGAAATACTGGCGAACCAGGACAAAAAAGAGCGGGTGAATATTTAATCAATGAATACAAAAAAAACGGAATAAGTTTTCCTGCTGGAGCAACAAATTTTTATCAAAAAGTGCCCTCTGAATTCATGAAGCGTGGTTTTGCACCTAAATTAAATGATTCTGAAAACATCTGGGCTTTTATTGAGGGATCTGAAAAACCTCAAGAAATTATTGTAATTTCTGCACATTATGACCACGTGGGAATGAAAAATGGTGAAGTTTTTAACGGTGCTGATGATGATGGTTCTGGAACTGTTGCGCTTTTAGAAATTGCACAAGCTTTCAAAAAGGCTAAAAATGAAGGAAACGGGCCAAAGCGTTCTATACTATTCTTACACGTAACCGGTGAAGAACATGGTTTACATGGATCGCGTTTTTATTCAGAAAACCCACTATTCCCTATCGAAAATACGGTAGTTGATATCAATATTGATATGATTGGAAGACGAGATACACTGCATCCTAAAACAAACAATTATGTTTATGTAATTGGTTCAGATCGTTTAAGTAGTGAGTTACACACCATTAATGAAGAAGTTAATGCAAAATACACCCAATTAGAATTGGATTACAAATACAACGACCGAAAAGACCCCGAACGTATTTATTTTCGCTCAGATCATTACAACTTTGCAAAACAAGGTATTCCTGCTATTTTCTTTTTCAATGGTATTCACGCCGATTATCACCAATCGACAGATACACCCGATAAAATTGAGTATGATGCTTTAGCTAAAAGAGCTCAATTAGCCTTTGTACTCGCTTGGGAACTCGCAAATAGACCCGACCGTATCAAGGTTGATAGAGATGGAAAATAATAAACTAAAAAAAGCATTTGAAATTCAAATGCTTTTTTTTATAAATACTTTTTTAATTCGGTGGCATCAATATTCTCATGAGAAGTATCATACACCACTACCCTATTCTTAAGCAATAATATTTGGGGCGATTGATGATGTACATTAAATTGAATCGCTATTTCATTTGAAATATCACGATGATTTAATAAATCTAAATAATATGGAGTTATTTTATCCTGTAAATCAAATTCATTTTCAAATTGCTTTAATGCAAATCTACTAATACTACAACGGGTACTGTGCTTAAAAATCAAAACGGGTTGAGTTTGAGATTGGATTTCTAGTAATTCCAATTGGTCCATTGAAGTAAGTTCATTCCAGTGCATATCAATTTTTTTTCTTAAGACAAATAACGTAATATATTATCAAAAAATACATTTTTTTGACTCATTTAAAGCTATTTTGATCGATTTTAATTAAAAAATGAATAAAAACACCTATATATGAAAAATTATTTTTTTTCTTTAATTTCTTTTGAATGTTGTTCTAATAATATCGTTTGGAAAAACTACAACACTCTCGTGTCCTGATTTTGAAACAGAAGCTACACCAAAGTAAAAATTATCAATTACAATTCCTTCGAGTTCAAAATTATCAATATCTCCTACAAATCGACTAAATTCCCAAAGAGGTGAAGTGGTTAATCTCCAATAAATTTTATATCCAATTACATTTTCATCCGAAACCTTATCCCATTTAAGTTTTGTATTAGGCTGAACAATCCCTCCTATTTTAACATTTCTAGGTTCTGGAGTTGCCCAAGCTAAACTTGCTAATGTAATTACATTAACAGCGGTTAATTTATTGGCATATTCAAAATTTACGCCTTCAATAACATCACCATATTTAATGCCATTTTCTACTCTTAAATCTTGATGCTGTCGGTTGTAATTTTCATGTGCTTCCATAATTCTAACCCCAGAAAAACCTAAATCATTAAACGGTCTGTGGTGACCACCTCTTCCAAATCTATCTAATCGATACACCATCATAGGATTCATTTCTGGCATGTAAGTCGTAGTTAGTTTATGAATATATCTAGCAAATTGTCTAGAAATCCCATCTACTTCTCCACCATAAAAACGTCTATTGTTTTTCTCTTTTTCAGTTTCAGTAATAGGAGTTGGTTCGGAAAATATTCTAAAAGTTCTATTATCAATAACACCATCAACACCTTCGATATTGCCAATCATATCATTGTTTAAAACTCCAATAATATCCCAATTATTCTTTTTTGCATATTCAGCAAAACCTTTCCCTCCAAACAAACCTTGCTCCTCGCCTGATAAACCTAAATACACAATGTTATAATCAAATTTATACTTGGACAAAACCCTTGCCGCTTCGATTGTTCCTGCCATTCCTGTTGCATTATCATTTGCACCAGGAGCATCTTTAGTAAAATCGATTGGATCTGAATTTCTACTATCAATATCGCCTGTCATAATTACATAACGATTACTGTTTTTTGTTCCTTTTTGAATGGCAACAACATTCACAATCCAAGTGTCCTTTGGCACTCGCTCTCCATCATTTGTAGTTACATAATCTTTTTGATAAAATACTTCCAAACAATTAGAACAATCTTTGGAAACTTTTTCAAACTCAGATTTTATCCAACGTCTAGCCGCACCAATTCCTCTTTTATTTGATATTGTATCACTAAAAGTGTTTCGAGTACCAAAATTGGCTAATGTTCGAATATTACTTTCAATTCGCTTTGATGAAACATCTTTAATTAAAGAATAAATTTTTGGATCGGTTTGTCCAAAAAAAAGTTGGCTAAAGCATAAAAAGCCAATGGAATAAATATATCTCATTTGTTTTTTATTCAAATTTAGTAATTATAGTGGTAAAGTTTCGTTTAAATAGTTAAAAATAGTAATTTGGACGTATTAAAACAAAGCAAATTTATATGTTACAACTCAACTTCTCCCCTTTTCCAATTCTAGAATCTGAACGCTTGCGTTTTAGAAAATTAACCATTACAGATGCTCCAGAAATTTTAAAACTTCGAGGCAATCCAGAAACGATGAAATATATTCCAAGACCTTTAATTAATGATATTGACGGCTCTTTGGCACACATTAAAATGATTAATGACAAAATAGACGAAAATAATGATATCAACTGGGCAGTCACTGAAAAAGGAAACAATAAATGTATAGGAATAATGGGTTTTTACAGAACGCAACCCGAACATTTTAGAACCGAATTAGGCTACATGATTACACCTGAACATTGGGGCAAAGGTTATGTCACTGAGGCTGTAACTGTTTTATTAGATTTTGCTTTTAATTCACTTCAATTTCATTCTATAGAAGCCGTAATTGATTCAAGACACACAGCTTCTGAGCGTGTTTTACAAAAAGTTGGATTTGTAAAAGAAGCGCATTTCAAAGAAAATTTTTATTACAACAATGAATTTACTGATACAGTTATTTATAGTTTGTTAAAACGTAATTTCATTAAACACTAGTTTCCTTTAAAATTATCAATTTTTAAAGTAACTTTGCCCTTCATGCAAAAGACAATTAACATACTCAATAAAAGAGCAAAATTCGATTTCGAAATTCTTGATAAATATTCGGCTGGAATTGTTTTATCGGGTACCGAAATTAAATCCATTCGATTAGGGAAAGCTTCTATTACTGAAAGTTTTTGCGAATTTCATGAAGGCGAACTTTTTGTGATTAATTCAAATATTGAAGAGTATTTATATGGAACACATTACAATCACAAAACCAAAAGTGAACGAAAACTTCTGTTAAATAAAAAAGAATTAAAAAAATTAAACAAAGATTCAGAAAATAAAGGACTTACAATTGTTCCGCTTCGATTGTTTACCAATGAAAAAGGATTAGCAAAACTAGAAATTGCACTTTGCAGAGGTAAAAAGAACTACGATAAACGCGAATCTCTAAAAGAACAAGATACAAAAAGAGATTTAGATCGAATAAAAAAGGCTTTTTAGCTTTTTTTTACCAAAAATTATGACTAATTTTGTCATGATATTTTAAGTCATATAGCAATGAAAACAATTTTAAAAACTGCAAGAGAGAAAAAAAACATCAAAACCAGAGAGCTAGCACAACTTTTAGGTATTGATCAGGCACTCATTAGTAAATTTGAAAATGGCTCGAGAAAACCAACTCGAGATCAAATTACAAAATTAGCTTCAGCACTTGAAATTAATTACGAGGAATTAATGATTGCTTGGCTGAAAGAAAAAATATATGCTGAAATTGGTGATGATCACTTTGCATATGAAGCAATTCATCAAGTTAAAGAAGAAATGGCTAATTATGCTTCTTTTAAGCGCGCTCCTTTATCAACTAAATTAGAATATATTTTAAAAGAAATTGATGGTTTAAAAAATGAATTAAATCAATATAGAGAATATGATAGTTTTAGAATTTCACAAGCTTTAGAACTTGAATATACTTTTGAAAGTAACAAAATTGAAGGAAATACATTAACCTTAAAAGAAACAGATCTAATCGTTAATGAAGGATTAACTATTTCGGGGAAAAGTATGCGTGAACATCTTGAAGCAATTAATCATCAAGAGGCAATTGCTTATATTAAAGAGTTAATGGATAGAAATAACTCAATTATCGAGCGGGAAATTTTATGCATTCACAATTTAATATTGAGAGGAATTTATCCAGAAGACGCTGGAAAATATAGAAAAGTACAAGTAATGATAAAAGGAAGTTCTCACATGCCGCCACAACCTTTTATAGTAGCAAAAGAAATGGAAGAATTATTTATTTGGTATCAAACTAATAAAAATAATTTGCACCCTGTAATTTTAGCTGCAGAAATGCACGAAAGATTAGTTACTATTCATCCGTTTATAGATGGAAACGGAAGAACTTCTAGGTTGTTAATGAATTTAATTTTATTGCAACACGGCTATGTAATAGCAAATATAAAAGGCACTCATGAAAGTAGAATGAGCTACTACAATGCACTAGAAGCATGTCAAGTTGAAAACAATAAAGAGCATTTTTTATTATTTATTGCTCAAACAGAAAAAGAATGTTTGGAAAGATATCTTTCGATAATTAAACCTAATTAATCCCGATACTTCGGGATTAATTTTTATTTTCTAATAACGGAACAAATTTGAAATCTCCAAATTCTTGTTTTTCAAATTGTGTTTCGTTTTTACGAATCAACAAAGTCATGATTTGTTCTTTTTCTCCCACTGGAATGACTAACCTACCTCCTATTTTTAATTGCGCCATTAATGCCTTTGGAATAATAGGTGCACCTGCTGTTACAATAATACTATCAAACGGTGCCGCATCGGGTAATCCTTTATAGCCATCACCAAATACCATTTTTTTGGGATGATATCCTAGCTTTGGTAACTCGCGTGAAGCATTTTTAAACAATTTATTTTGTCGCTCAATACTATATACACTTGCGCCTAATAGACAAAGTACCGCTGTTTGATAACCACTTCCGGTTCCTATTTCTAATACTTTATCCCCTTTTTTTATTTCTAAAAGTTGGGTTTGAAAAGCTACAGTAAACGGTTGAGAAATTGTTTGATCAGCACCTATAGGAAATGCCATATCTTGATAAGCAAAATTTTCAAAACTAGAATCTAAAAATAAATGTCGGGGTACTTTGCCAATAGATCCCAACACATTTTTATCGGTAATTCCTTTTTCTTCTAATTGTTTTACCAATTGATTTCTAAGTCCTTGATGTTTGCTTGTATCTTTCAATTTAGGTGGAAATTTATTTCGTAAAATTAGCTTGAAAATAATCAAAATGCAAATTCAAAATCCCAAATAAAACAACATTATTAAATCATTGGAATTTGGAATTTCAATATTGGAATTTATGTAATAATTAGTACTTTTGATAAAATTTTATCTTATGCTAAAAATAGGAGTTTTAGGTGCTGGACACCTCGGAAAAATACATTTACGATTATTAAATCAATCTTCGAAATATGAGTTAGTAGGTTTCTACGATGCTTTTGAGGATAATGCTACTAAAGTGGCTGCTGAGTTTGGTTATAAAAAATTTGATTCAATTGTTGAACTTATTGCTGCTGTTGATGTGGTTGATATTGTAACGCCTACTATACAACACTTCGAATGTGCTAAAATGGTTATCGAAGCTGGAAAACATATTTTTATAGAAAAACCAATCGCTACAACAGTTGAAGAAGCAGATGAGATCGTTGCTTTAGCTACTAAATATAAAGTAAAAGGCCAAGTGGGTCACGTAGAGCGTTTCAATCCAGCATTTACAGCTGTGAAAGATAAAATTGACAAACCGATGTTTATTGAAACGCATCGCTTAGCAGAATTCAATCCGCGTGGTACAGATGTTCCTGTGGTTTTAGATTTAATGATTCACGATATTGATGCAATATTAAGCGTAGTGAAATCGAAAGTAAAAACGGTTAATGCCAGTAGCGTTGCCGTAATTTCTGATTCTCCAGACATTACCAATGCTCGTTTAGAGTTTGAAAATGGTTGTGTGGCGAACATAACAGCGAGTAGAATTTCTATGAAAAATATGCGTAAATCACGTTTCTTTCAGAAAGACGCATACATTTCTGTAGATTATTTAGATAAAATTTGCGAAGTCGTTCGTATGCAAGATGCTCCTGAAACACCAGGTGATTTTGATATGATATTGCAAAATGCCGAAGGTGTTAAAAAACAAATTTATTTTGATAATCCAAATGTAAATCCAAATAACGCTATTTTAGACGAATTGGAATCGTTTGCAAATGCTATAAATAACAACACCACTCCAATTGTAACTTTAGAAGATGGAACAGAAGCGTTACGTGTTGCATATATGATTATAGATTCTATGGGAAAATAATTTTCTAAAATTTGAAACCTTAAACTTGAAACAAAATACATAATGAAACAAATAGCCGTAATAGGATCAGGAACGATGGGCAACGGAATTGCTCATACTTTTGCACAAGCAGGATTTACCGTAAAATTAATTGATATTTCTGAAAAATCATTAGAAAAAGGAATGGCAACTATTGCCGCTAACTTAGACAGAATGGTAACCAAAGGAAGCATCACGGAAGCTGATAAACATAAAACCATTTCAAATATTATCACTTATACGGATATTAAAGATGGCGTTGTGGGTTGCGATTTGGTTGTGGAAGCTGCTACTGAAAATGTATCGCTAAAAATGAATATTTTTAAGCAATTAAGTGATATTTGCGACCATAATGTTATTTTAGCATCGAATACGTCTTCAATTTCTATTACACAAATTGCAGCACAAGTGGTTCATCCAGAACGAGTTATTGGAATGCATTTTATGAATCCAGTGCCAATTATGAAATTAGTTGAAATCATTCGTGGGTATTCTACTTCTGATGAAGTGACTAAAATTGTTATGGATTTATCGGTAAAATTGGGTAAAACACCAACAGAAGTAAACGATTATCCAGGTTTCGTAGCCAACAGAATTTTAATGCCAATGATTAACGAATCTATTGAAACGTTATATAACGTTGTGGCAGGTGTTTCTGAAATTGATACCGTGATGAAATTGGGAATGGCGCATCCAATGGGACCGTTGCAATTAGCAGATTTTATTGGTCTTGACGTTTGTTTATCAATTCTTAACGTAATGTACGACGGATTTAAAAACCCTAAATACGCGCCTTGTCCGTTATTAGTAAATATGGTAATGGCAGGGAAATTAGGTGTTAAATCTGGTGAAGGATTTTATGATTATTCAGAAAGTAAAAAAGCAGAGAAAGTTTCGAAACAATTTAATTAGTCTAAAAGTCTAACGTCGAAGGTCTTAAAGTGACTGCTTTCGACTTTATGACTTTCGACTTTCGACTAAAAAATGAGCAAAATAATCCCTTTTAAAGCAGTTCGTCCATCGGCAGATAAAGTCGCAGTGGTAACTTGCAGAACCTATGAAGAATATAGTTCTGCTGAGCTTGCGGCTTGGCTAAGTTTCAATCCGTATTCGTTTTTGCACGTGATTCATCCTGCGTATGCGAATACTCAAAAGATTACTTTAGACAAACGATTTAAAGGTGTTTTGCATAAATATCAAGATTTTAAAAACGAAACTATTTTAATTTCCGAAGAACAACCTGTTTTTTATTTATACGAAAT
>CAMDQL010000076.1 GCA_945905915.1 Flavobacterium psychrophilum | reverse complement strand
ATGTAATGCATATGGTGCAAAATAATACCTCAATTAGTGGGAAATTTTTGATGTAATCAAGAACAACCACTCTAAAAAGTATTTATTAATTATATATATTTTACAATGAAATCAATTACGATTAAAGGATCAGAAAGAGAAAACGTAGGCAAAAAGGCAACTAAAGCCGTACGTGATGCTGGAATGGTTCCTTGCGTTATCTACGGAGGAAATCAGCCAGTTCATTTTGTTGCAGACGAAAGAGCATTTAAAGATTTGGTTTACACTCCAAACGCACACACAGTTGTAGTTGAGTTAAATGGAACGTCTACCAATGTAATTATGCAAGACATTCAGTTTCACCCAGTTTCTGACAAAATTTTACACATTGACTTCTTCCAATTAAGTGACGATAAAGAAATCGTTATGGAAGTACCTGTTAAAATTACAGGAACGTCTCCAGGGGTATTATTAGGAGGTGTTTTACGATTAAACCAACGTCGTTTAAAAGTAAAAGCATTACCTAAAAACTTACCTGATTTTGTAGAAGCTAGTATCTCTGAATTAGAAATGGGTAACAAATTGTATGTAACTAAATTGCCTACAAACAATTTCAAATTAATGCACCCAGATAATACTGTGGTTTGTCAAGTGAGAATTTCTCGTGCGGCAATGAAAGCGGCTCAAGAAGCAGCAAAAGCAGAAAAAGGAGCAAAAAAGAAAAAATAATTTCTTTTCAATCTATACGAAAAAGCATCAGTTTACTGGTGCTTTTTTTATGCTTTTTATTTTATAAACTTTATGTTACTTTTACATGATGAATTGGTTTTTAAATATAATTAAGAAAAATAAACCCCAAGAGGTCATTCCTATGAAGAAATTCCTAATAGTTGGGCTTGGAAACATTGGCTCAGAATACGCAAACACAAGACATAATATTGGTTTTAAAATATTAGATTATGTTGCTAATGCAGAAGGGATTTCTTTTCAAACCCAGAAGTTAGGTGATGTGGCAGAACTCAAAATAAAAGGCAGAACATTGCTCTTACTGAAGCCAAACACCTATATGAACTTGAGTGGTAAAGCAGTGAATTATTGGTTAGAAAAAGAAAAGATTGAAAAAGAAAACCTTTTGGTCATCACCGACGATTTGAATTTAGCATTTGGAACCATTCGTATCAAAACAAAAGGAACTGATGGTGGACATAATGGGTTGAAAAACATTCAATTACTACTGAACTCTTCTGAATATCCACGATTTCGATTTGGCATTAGCGACGTCTTTAAAAAAGGAAAACAAGTGGATTATGTTCTTGGCGAATGGGACGAAACCGAAAAAGAACAACTAAAAGAACGATTAGCTTTAAGTGCCGAAATTATAAAATCATTTGCACTAGCTGGGTTAAATACTACAATGAATACTTTTAATGGGAAATAAAATTATGCTATTTGATTGAACTAAAAATTTAATCTAATAAAAATAACATTTCACCACAAACAAAAAGAGACTATAATTTTGAAATATTAAATTTTAATTTAAATTTGTAGATAATTTACTAATTAATTTAAATGAAATGAAAAAAATTACCTTCATACTGATAACTTTAATTTCCATATTTACTTATGGACAAAATATTAAAGGAGGCAGAGTGGTTTTTGGTAAAACTATTGCCCCAGAAAATATTTTACCTGATGGTTACATAAGATGTGCTTCAAATGAATATGAGGAATATTTGAGATTACAAAACCCAAAACTTGAAAGTAGAGAACAATTTGAAAACTGGATGGCTTCAAAAATAAGTGACGCTAATGCAATTCAAAATGTTAGTTCTCAAAGTGGTGGAATCATCTATATCCCAGTGGTGGTTCACGTTATTCATAATGGTGATGCCTACGGAGTTAGTGAAAACATTACAGACGAACAAGTGCAGTCACAAATTACAGTAATGACTCAAGATTTTAGAAAAATGGTTGGTACTAGAGGTTTTAACACAAATGCAGTAGGAGCTGATGTTCAAATTGAATTTGTTTTAGCAAAAGAAGATCCAAATGGTAACCCGACTAATGGAATTAATAGAGTAAATTTATGTCAAGCATCATGGTCAACTACTGACATAAACGGTATCGTAAAACCTCAGACTATTTGGGATCCTACTCAATATATGAATATGTGGTCTGTTAATTTTACTGACGGAAGTTTATTAGGGTATGCACAATTTCCAAGTAGCTCCACTTTAAATGGTTTGAATGCAAATGGTGGTGCTGCAAATACTGATGGTGTAGTTGCAGGATTTCGTTTCTTTGGAAGTTCAGACATTACAACTGGTACCTTCAGTTCTCCTTATGATAAAGGAAGAACAATGACTCATGAGGTGGGACATTTTTTAGGACTAAGACATATTTGGGGAGATAATAATACATGTCCTACTACAAACACTGATCAAGATAAAGATTTTTGTGCTGACACCCCTGCTGCCAGTGCTTCAAATTCTGGATGTCCTACAAATGCAAATAGCTGTCCATCAAATCCAGGTAATGATATGGTTCAAAATTATATGGATTATACAAATGATGCATGTATGAACATATTTACAAATGATCAAAAATTGAGAATAACTACAGTAATGAATAATTCACCAAGAAGATTGTCATTAAAAACTTCCACAAAAGATGTAGCGATTCCGTTGTTTGCAAATGATGCTGAAGTAAAAATTGAAAATATTTGTGGTATAGTTGAACCTTCATGTACAACCCCAAATCCAACTGCTCCAGCAAAAATAATTTCATTATATAATAGAGGAACATCTAACTTGACATCGGCTGTAATTAGCTATAACATGAATGGGGGTGCTAATCAAACTCAAAACTGGTCAGGAAACCTTGCTCCTAATAAATATGCTTTAGTAACTTTAACCAACTCAACAGTTAATGGTACTTTAAATGTTTCTGTAACTTCTGCAAATGGAGTTGCAGATCAAAGAGCTACAAATAACACAGCCTCGAAGGTGTTTGGAAATGCTGCTGGATCACTTGCTTATGCTAATTCAACTTCCTTTACTTTTAATTTAACTGGAGATAGATGGGGTAGCGAAATTAATTGGGAATTAACAAATCAAGCGGGTGCTATACTTTATAGTGGTGGTATAGGTGGCACTTATCCTGATGCTGCAGCAGATGGGACACAAGTATTAGTTTTAAATCAAGTGTGGAATTTACCAGCTAATGGTTGTTATACTTTAACTGTAAATGATTCTTATGGCGATGGCTTATTTGATGGTGTTGGTCAAGGTTTCTATACCGTAACCTCAGGAGGTACAACATTAGTAAATGTTACAGATTTTGTTGAAAGTGGAAATCCACAAAATACTCCAATTTCTAGAGTAAGTTATTTTACTAACAATGCAGCTCTTTCTTCAGATGAATTTAATTTATTACAAGACGTGATTTTATTTCCAAATCCTTCAAATGATTTTTTCACGATTTACGTACCACAAGGTATTCAAAGATTGGGTAAACTTGAAATTTTCAATAATTTGGGACAACAAATTGCGGTAAAACAAATTGAATCTGAATCCGATTTAAATATTAATGTATCTAATTATTCAAACGGAATATATTTCTTGAATTTAAATATAGGTGACCATTCGAAAACATTGAAATTTATTAAAAATTAATTTTTTAACTATTATAATAAAAAAGGATTGAACAAGTTCAATCCTTTTTTATTTTTGTAAAAAATAAACTTTGAAAGTTATCCATTCAATTAGCGCTTTTAATTCCTCTAAAAAAACAATTATTACCCTTGGTACTTTTGACGGAGTACATTTGGGACACCAAGCTATACTCAAAAAATTAGTGACTGCTTCAGAAAATGGTAAGTATGAAAGTTTAGTATTGACTTTTTACCCTCATCCCAGAATGGTTTTAAATCAAGAAAATGCTATGCATCTTTTAAATACTATTGAAGAAAAAACAATTTTATTTGAGAAATTTGGAATTGATCATTTAATCATTCATCCATTTGACGAAAATTTTTCGAAATTAAGCGCCGAAGCATTTGTTAAAAGTGTTTTGGTTGATCAATTAAATATTCATAAAATTATCATTGGATATGATCATCGCTTTGGCGAAAACCGTTCTGCAAACATTACCGATTTAATTGAATTTGGTAAAAAATATAATTTTGAAGTAGTCCAAATCAACGCCGAAGAAATTAATGAAATTACTGTAAGTTCAACTAAAATTAGAAAAGCACTTTTAGAGGGAGCAATTGAATTTGCCAACCAATATTTAGGCTATGATTACTTTTTTTCTGGCAAAGTAATAAAAGGAAAACAACTGGGAAGAACAATTGGTTTTCCTACTGCAAATATTGTTTTACTCGAGCCTTATAAATTAATCCCAAAGAATGGAGTGTATGTAGTTTATAGCACAATAAATAACAACCGTGTGTATGGAATGATGAACATAGGTCATAATCCTACAGTGGACGAAAATAACAAAACCATTGAAGTTCATTTTTTTGACGTAAACAAAGATTTATATGACAAAATCGTAACTGTTTCTATTGTAAAATTCATCCGAACTGAAGAAAAATTCGAATCGATTGACGCACTTAAAATTCAGTTAAATAAAGACCGAGAATTTTCAAAAAACTACTTAAGAGAACTAACTCCTGAGTCTTAGAATTAAAAAATCCCGAAATAATCAGGATTCTATTTTATTGATTCATTTCTGTAAAATACTTGTAAAATAAGGGAATAGTTTCAATACCTTTTAAGTAATTAAACACCCCAAAATGTTCGTTTGGCGAATGAATAGCATCGCTATCTAAACCAAACCCCATTAATATGGTTTTGCTTTTTAATTCTTTTTCAAACAAAGCAACAATCGGTATACTTCCTCCAGAACGAACAGGTATTGCAGGAACTCCAAAAGTTTCGGTATAGGCTTTATTTGCTGCTCTATACCCAACGCTATCAATTGGAGTTACATAACCTTGTCCTCCATGATGAGGTTTTACAACAACTTTAACCGATTTTGGTGCAATACTTTCAAAATGATTTTTAAATAACTCGGTAATTTCTTCCCAGTCTTGATTAGGAACCAATCGCATTGAAATTTTAGCAAATGCCTTACTTGCAATAACGGTTTTAGCTCCTTCGCCTGTATAACCACCCCAAATTCCGTTGACGTCTAATGTAGGACGAATAGAATTTCGTTCATTGGTTACATAACCCGTTTCTCCATACACCTCGTCAATATTTAGTGCTTTTTTATAGTTGTCCAATGAGAAAGGGGCTTTCGCCATTTCGGCTCTTTCTTCGGTTGAAAGTTCTTCAACTTTATCATAAAATCCAGGAATGGTGATATGATTATTCTCATCATGTAAAGAAGCAATCATTTTTGTCAATACATTAATTGGGTTAGCCACTGCTCCACCGTATAATCCCGAATGTAAATCTCTATTGGGCCCGGTAACTTCTACTTCTACATAACTCAATCCTCTTAAACCTGTTGTAATTGAGGGTTGTTGATTAGAAATCATTCCCGTATCAGAAATTAAAATCACATCATTTGCTAGTTTTTCTTGATTGCGTTCTACAAACCAACTCAAACTTTTTGATCCAACTTCTTCTTCACCTTCAATCATGAATTTTAAGTTACATGGCAAGCAATTATTTTGAATCATGTATTCCAAAGCTTTTACATGCATGTACATTTGTCCTTTATCATCACAAGCTCCACGAGCAAAAATAGCTCCTTCTGGATGAATTTCTGTAGTTTTAATTACGGGTTCAAAAGGAGGCGACGTCCATAACTCCATTGGATCTGGTGGTTGCACATCATAATGACCATACACTAAAATAGTTGGTAAAGTTGCATCGATGATTTTTTCACCATAAACAATTGGATAACCCGGAGTTTCACACAACTCAACCAAATCGCAACCCGCTTTTTCAAGACTCAATTTTACCGCTTCAGCTGTTAAAACCACATCGTGAGCATAGGCACTATCGGCACTTACCGAAGGAATTTTTAGTAATTCTATTAATTCATTTATAAAACGTTCTTTATTAGCTTGAACGTATTGCTTTATATTTTCCATTGTAATTATTTGATAATGCTCAAAAATACAAAAAATGTTAAATCTAATTGATAAATTTGTTGTTCAATATAAAGAACGTAAAAAAACAAAACCGTTGAAAGCAGAAAAAAACAATTTTTCAAAAAAAGAAATCCAATCCAAATTGGAATACTACTGTGCTTACCAAGAACGGTGCTATAAGGAAGTAGATGAAAAATTATACTCTTTTGCAGCTACTTCAGATGAAAAAGAAGAAATACTTACCTATCTCATTGAGAATAATTTCATCAATGAAGAACGTTTTGCACAAAGTTTTGTTCGCGGAAAACACAATTATAAATTTTGGGGCAAAAATCGCATCATTAATGAATTAAAATGCCGAAATATTTCTTCAAAAATCATCGAAATTGCCCTAAAAGAAATTGCAGAAACAACCTATTTGTCAAATTTTCATGCGCTAGCCGAAAAAAACTGGGAAAACATTACCGAAAGAAAAGGCCCGAAGAAAAACAAAAAATTTGTAGATTTTTTACTCCGAAAAGGCTATGAAAATAATTTGATTTATGAGAAGTTAAGAGAGCTGGAAGCTGGGAGTTATTACACATAGATTCACAAAATAACGCAAAGATTCACAAAGTTTTTAAATTTACATTATTATAGTTTCAACCCGATATTTTTAAAAATTAACTTCGTTACTCTTTGTGTTTAATTTTGCGAAACTTTGTGTTACAATAAAATTGTACTTTTGCAAAAAAATAATCCATGTTAGAAAATAAAGACCAATCTAGAACCAGCTTATCTCAATTAGGGGAATTTGGATTAATTGATCACTTGACAAAATCGTTTACCGTTCAAAAAGAAGCAACCATAAAAGGAATTGGAGATGATGGAGCTGTACTCGACTTTGGAACTAAAAAAGCAGTCATTTCTACCGATTTATTAATTGAAGGTGTTCATTTTGACTTGGCCTACATGCCCTTACGTCATTTAGGATACAAAGCGGTGGTAGCGAACATTTCTGATATTTGTGCGATGAATGCTACTCCTTCTCAAATTACGGTTTCTGTTGCGGTTTCAAATCGTTTTCCATTGGAAGCTTTAGAAGAATTGTTTGACGGAATTACTATGGCTTCAAAAGTATACAATGTAGATGTTATTGGTGGCGATACTACTTCTTCGCAAAAAGGATTAATTATTAGCATAACAGCAATTGGTGAAGCAAATTTAGAAGATATAACCTATAGAAATGGGGCAAATGCAACTGATTTATTAGTGGTTTCGGGCGATATTGGTGCTGCCTATATGGGATTACAAATTTTAGAACGTGAAAAGCAAGTATTTCAAGTAAATCCAAATAACCAACCTGATTTAGAACCTTATACTTACTTAATTGAACGCCAACTCAAACCAGAAGCGCGTAAAGATTTGAAAGAATTATTTGAAAAATTAGCATTCAAACCAACCGCTATGATTGATATTTCAGACGGATTGTCTTCGGAAATCATGCATTTATGCAAACAAAGTGGTGTAGGTTGTAATTTATATGAAGAGAAAATTCCGGTTGATCCGCAATTAATAAATGTGTGTGAAGAATTCAACTTAGACATCACAACGGTTGCCTTGAGTGGCGGCGAAGATTATGAGTTGCTTTTCACCATTAAAATGGAAGATTACGATAAAATCAAAGGCAATCCAAATTTCACGGTGATTGGCCACATGACCCAAGCTAGCGAAGGCATGCATTTAGTAACCCGTGCTAATACTAAAATTGAATTGAAAGCAAGAGGATGGAATGCGCTTGAAAATTAGAAAATAATAAATCCCAAACTTCAATTGAAATTTGGGATTTTTTTTGGAATTTGGAATTTATATTTTTCTATTTTTCTTAATTACATTTTCATCAACCAGTTGCGCATAGAAACTTCATTATTGATTATATTTCGTAATTCTGAAATTTTCACTCTATCTTGTTGCATAGAATCTCTGTGACGAATGGTTACCGTTTCATCTTCTAAGGTTTGATGATCTACCGTAATACAAAATGGTGTTCCAAGAGCATCTTGTCTTCTGTAACGTCTTCCAACCGCGTCTTTTTCATCATAGGCTACATTGAAATCCCATTTTAAATCTTCGATAATTTTATTGGCAACTTCTGGTAAACCGTCTTTTTTAACTAATGGCAAAACAGCAGCTTTTGTTGGCGCTAAAACACTTGGTAAACGTAAAACTGTTCTGGTCGAACCGTCTTCTAAGGTTTCTTCACAAAGCGAATTCGAGAAAACCGCCAAGAACATTCGGTCTAAACCAACCGAAGTTTCTACAACATA
>CAMDQL010000075.1 GCA_945905915.1 Flavobacterium psychrophilum | reverse complement strand
ACTGGATGTCCTTTGATTACATTTTCAAGAATATCCCATACTACTGGCTCTTTTTTGTCGATAATTTTCTTAGCCGACTTCACTGTTTTAACAATTCCTCTTTCGATTAATTTACGAATAACGAATGGTTTGTATAGTTCAGCAGCCATATCTTTTGGCAAACCACATTCAAACAATTTCATTTCTGGTCCAACGACAATTACTGAACGAGCTGAATAATCAACACGTTTTCCTAATAAGTTTTGACGGAAACGACCTTGTTTTCCTTTCAATGAATCTGAAAGTGATTTTAATGGTCTGTTTGATTCTGTTTTAACGGCAGAAGCTTTACGTGTGTTATCAAATAATGAATCTACCGATTCTTGTAACATACGTTTTTCGTTACGTAAGATTACTTCTGGAGCTTTGATCTCCATTAATCTTTTCAAACGGTTGTTACGGATGATTACTCTACGGTATAAATCATTTAAATCTGACGTTGCAAAACGACCTCCATCTAGTGGCACTAACGGACGTAATTCTGGTGGAATAACTGGAATAACTTTTAAAATCATCCATTCAGGACGGTTTTCTCTGTTATGGTTAGACTCACGGAATGATTCTACAACATTTAAACGTTTTAAAGCTTCAGTTTTACGTTGTTTAGACGTTTCGTTATTAGCCGCGTGACGTAATTCATATGATAATTCATCTAAATTAGTACGTGCTAATAAATCCATAATACATTCAGCACCCATTTTAGCGATGAATTTATTAGGATCTTTATCGTCTAAATATTGATTTTCCATTGGAAGTGTATCTAAAATATTTAAATACTCTTCTTCCGTAAGGAAATCTAAACGATTTAATGTTTCGCCTTCGGCATTTGTAGCGATACCTGCCTGAATTACTACGTATCTTTCGTAGTAAATGATCATGTCTAATTTCTTAGAAGGTAAGCCTAAAATATAGCCAATTTTGTTTGGTAACGATCTAAAATACCAAATATGAGCAATAGGCACTACCAAGTTGATATGTCCTACTCTATCTCTACGTACTATTTTCTCAGTTACTTCCACACCACATCGGTCACAAACGATTCCTTTGTAGCGAATTCTTTTATATTTTCCACAAGCACATTCGTAATCTTTTACAGGTCCGAAAATACGTTCACAGAAAAGACCATCTCTTTCTGGTTTGTGGGTTCGATAATTAATAGTTTCTGGTTTTAAAACTTCACCTCTAGATTCTCCTAAAATTGATTCTGGAGAAGCTAATCCAATTGTGATTTTGTTAAATCTTTTTATTGGGTTTTTATCTTTACTATTTCTATTATTCATCATAGTTTTTACTATTGATTTATTTGCAATTTAAAATTGATTCTTATTTAAGTCGAAAGTCAAATGTCATAAAGTTTATAAAGTCATGCATGACTTTGGACTTTAGACTTAAAAACTTTGGACTTAAAAACTACCTCGGATTACTTCTCTAAACTTCAACATTAACTTTGAAGTGCTAGTTATATTTCTATAAAAAATCGGAACGGTTTACGGGTATAAATCCTAAAAACTCTTTATTATTTTGTTTCAAGTTTTAAGTTTCAGGTTTACATTGAAACCTGAAACCTAAAACAAAAAACTATTCTTCTAATCTAATGTCTAATCCAAGACCTTTCAATTCATGCATTAATACATTGAATGATTCAGGTAATCCTGGTTCTGGCATAGTTTCTCCTTTAACGATAGCTTCGTACGTTTTAGCTCTACCAATAACGTCATCTGATTTAACCGTTAAGATTTCTCTTAGCGTACTTGATGCGCCATAAGCTTCAAGAGCCCAAACCTCCATCTCTCCAAAACGCTGACCTCCAAATTGCGCTTTACCTCCTAAAGGTTGTTGCGTAATTAACGAGTATGGACCGATAGAACGTGCGTGCATTTTATCATCAACCATATGCCCTAATTTCAACATATAGATTACTCCAACTGTTGCCGCTTGGTGGAAACGCTCACCAGTACCACCATCATAAAGATAGGTGTGACCGAATTGAGGAATTCCTGCTTCATCAGTTAATGCATTGATTTGATCTAAAGTTGCACCATCAAAAATAGGAGTAGCAAATTTTCTACCTAATTTTTGACCCGCCCATCCTAATACCGTTTCATAAATCTGACCGATGTTCATACGAGAAGGTACTCCAAGTGGATTCAATACTATATCTACTGGTGTTCCATCTTCTAGGAATGGCATGTCTTCATGACGAACGATTTTAGCAACAATACCTTTGTTACCGTGACGTCCTGCCATTTTATCCCCTACTTTCAGTTTACGTTTCTTAGCGATGTAAACTTTTGCAAGTTTTAAAATACCTGCAGGTAATTCATCTCCAACAGTAATGGTAAATTTCTCTCTTCTTAACCAACCTTGTAAATCATTTAATTTGATTTTGTAGTTGTGAATTAAGTCGTTTACTAAAGTATTGGTATGATCATCTGTTGACCACTGTCCTTTTGTTAAGTGCGCAAAATCTTCAACAGCTTGTAACATTTTTTTAGTGAATTTCTTACCTTTTGGCAATACTTCTTCCCCTAAATCATTCATTACACCTTGTGAAGTTTTTCCGTCAATGATTGTAAATAATTTTTCAATTAATTTATCTCTTAACTCATTGAATTTCACATCAAATTCAACTTCTAATTTATCAACGTCTTCTTTATCTTTCGTACGTTTTCTCTTATCTTTTACTGCTTTCGCAAATAATTTTTTGTCTAAAACCACACCGTGTAATGATGGAGATGCTTTTAATGAAGCGTCTTTAACATCACCTGCTTTATCACCGAAGATAGCTCTTAAAAGTTTCTCTTCAGGTGTAGGATCTGATTCTCCTTTTGGTGTAATTTTTCCGATTAAAATGTCGCCAGGTTTAACTTCGGCACCAATTCTAATCATTCCGTTTTCATCAAGATCTTTAGTAGCTTCTTCAGAAACGTTTGGAATATCATTCGTTAATTCTTCGTTACCTAATTTAGTATCACGAACTTCTAACGTATAATCATCAATATGTAATGAAGTAAATACATCATCGCGAACTACTTTTTCAGAAATTACAATCGCATCCTCAAAGTTATACCCTTTCCAAGGCATAAAAGCTACTTTTAAGTTTCTACCGATTGCTAATTCTCCGTTTTGAGTAGCATAACCTTCACATAATACTTGACCTTGAGTAACTCGATCCCCTTTTCTTACGATAGGTTTTAAGTTGATACAGGTACTTTGATTGGTTTTTCTATATTTGATTAATTGATATGATTTTTCATCTGATTCAAAACTAACCAAGCGTTCTTCTTCAGTTCTGTCATATTTGATGGTAATTTTATTAGCATCAACATATTCTATAGTTCCGTTTCCTTCTGCATTAATCAATACTCTAGAATCTGAAGCAACTTGTCTTTCTAAACCAGTACCTACAATTGGTGCTTCTGGGCGTAATAAAGGAACGGCTTGACGCATCATGTTTGATCCCATCAAGGCACGGTTCGCATCATCATGCTCTAAGAACGGAATCAACGAAGCTGAAATCGAAGCAATTTGGTTTGGCGCAACGTCTGTGTAATGCACAGCTGATGGAGCTACCACAGGGAAATCTCCTTCTTCACGAGCAATTACATTAGTAGCCGTAATTTTACCTTTTGCATCCATTTCAATGTTTGCTTGCGCAATCATTTTCCCTTCTTCCTCTTCTGCACTCAAATAAACAGGAGTTGATTGTAAATCCACTACCCCATTCGTAACTTTACGATAAGGTGTTTCAATGAATCCCATTCCGTTTACTTTTGCATATACTCCTAATGAAGAAATCAAACCAATGTTTGGTCCTTCAGGTGTTTCAATAGGACAAAGTCTTCCGTAGTGTGTGTAGTGAACGTCACGAACTTCGAAACCAGCTCTTTCTCTAGATAAACCTCCAGGTCCAAGGGCAGATAAACGACGTTTGTGCGTAATCTCTGCTAATGGATTGGTTTGATCCATAAACTGAGACAACTGGTTGGTTCCAAAGAATGAATTGATTACCGATGATAATGTTTTCGCATTGATCAAATCGATAGGTGTGAACACCTCGTTATCACGAACGTTCATTCTCTCACGGATGGTTCTAGCCATACGAGCTAAACCTACTCCGAACTGAGCTGATAATTGCTCTCCAACAGTTCTTACACGACGGTTTGATAAGTGATCAATATCATCAATCTCTGCTTTTGAGTTGATTAATTCGATCAAATATTTAACAATAGTGATGATATCTTCTTTGGTTAAGACTTGCTTTTCCATAGGGATATCTAACCCTAATTTTTTGTTCATTCTATAACGACCTACTTCACCTAAGTTATAGCGTTGGTCAGAGAAGAATAATTTATCTATAATACCACGAGCCGTTTCCTCATCAGGCGGTTCCGCGTTACGTAATTGTCTATATATATGTTCAACAGCCTCTTTTTCAGAGTTTGTTGGGTCTTTTTGTAACGTATTATGAATAATTGTATAATCTACCGCATTGTTATCCTCTTTGTGTAAAAGAATTGTTTTTACGTCAGCTTCAATTATTTCTTCGATGTTATCTTTATCAAGAATGGTATCACGATCTAAGATAATTTCGTTACGTTCAATGGAAACCACTTCACCAGTATCTTCGTCTACGAAGTCTTCATGCCAGGTGTTTAATACACGTGCAGCAAGTCTTCTTCCAGCGAATTTTTTAATTCCGGTTTTAGAAACTTTAATTTCTTCAGCAAGGTCAAAAATTTCTAAGATATCTTTATCTCTTTCAAATCCAATTGCTCTAAATAAAGTAGTTACAGGTAATTTTTTCTTTCTATCGATATACGCATACATTACGTTATTGATATCGGTAGCGAATTCTATCCAAGATCCTTTAAAAGGAATAATTCTTGCAGAATACAATTTAGTTCCATTTGCATGGAATGATTGTCCAAAGAAAACACCAGGAGAACGATGTAATTGCGATACAACTACGCGTTCAGCACCATTGATTACAAAGGTACCGCTAGGAGTCATATAAGGTATTGTTCCTAAATACACATCTTGAACGATTGTTTCAAAATCTTCGTGTTCAGGGTCAGTACAATATAATTTCAATCTAGCTTTAAGAGGAACGCTATACGTTAAACCTCTATCAATACACTCTTCAATGGTATATCTTGGTGGATCTATAAAATAATCTAGAAACTCTAATACGAATTGATTTCTCGTATCCGTAATTGGAAAGTTTTCCATGAAGGTATTATACAGTCCTTCGTTGCCTCTTTCATCCGATTTCGTTTCCAATTGGAAGAAATCTTTAAACGATTTCACTTGAATATCTAGAAAATCTGGATATTGTGGAATGTTTTTCGTTGAAGCAAAATTTAATCTTTCAGTCTGATTTGTTATCATCAATGGACAAAATTTTGATTTAAAAAAAGTAATTTTTGTGTTAAAAAACACTGTCTAATTTAACTTCCTTTGTTTTAATAATCAGTACATCTTTAAAAATAAACCAGGAAAGTTTAGTTTATTTTCTTTCTTCGTTATTGATTACTATAATGCCTAATGTAAAAAATAAAAATATAAAATTTACTATACGCAAAATGGTTTAGGCCTTTGAGAGTTAATCTCAAGGCCTAAACCTAGTTTTTAAACCTAAGTTTTTGCTTATTTAAGCTCAACTACAGCTCCTGCTTCTTCTAAAGCTTTCTTAAGACCTTCAGCCTCATCTTTAGAAACTCCTTCTTTAATGTTTGAAGGTGCAGCATCTACTAAATCTTTAGCTTCTTTAAGTCCTAAACCAGTTAATTCTTTAACCGCTTTAACAACTCCTAATTTAGAAGCACCAGCTTCTTTTAATACTACAGTGAATTCTGATTGCTCAGCTGCTCCAGCAGCATCTCCACCACCACCAGCAGCAACTACTACTGCTGCAGCAGCTGGTTCGATACCATACTCATCTTTTAATATTGTTGCTAATTCGTTAACTTCTTTAACTGTTAAGCTAACTAATTGTTCTGCGAATTGTTTCAAATCTGCCATTTTTTCTATCTTTTAAAATGATTTGTAAAATATAATTTATTAAGTGCGTACTTATTATTCTGCTGAACCTTCCTTATTGGGTTGATTCTGAAGAGCTGCAAGAACTCTTTTTGCAGGAGATTGTAATAATCCAATAATTTCTCCGATAACTTCCTCTTTAGTTTTAATAGCTACTAAGCTGTCTAATAAGTTATCACCGATGTAAATTTCTTGGTTGATATAAGCTCCTTTAAAGATTGGTTTTTCACCTTTCTTACGGAATTCTTTAATGATTTTCGCTGGGCCATTTGCCGAATCAGCAATAAACATAGAAGTATTTCCTTTAAGAACTGATGATAAATCACCATATTCGTTATCAGAAGCTTGCATTGCTTTTTCAAGCAAAGTGTTCTTCACAACTTCTAATTTAATACCCGCTTTAAAACAAGCTCTTCTTAAATTTGAAGTAGTATCTGCATCTAGTCCTGAAATGTCTGCTAAATAAACAACATTCACATCCGCTAACTGTGCAGTTAAATCTTGAATAGCGATTGATTTTTCTTCTCTAGTCATACTAATAATTTTTAACTACCAATTAAACTGCTTTAGGATCTAAAGCAATTGCAGGACTCATTGTACATGATAAGTGAATAGACTTAATATATGTACCTTTAGCTGCAGTTGGTTTTAATTTGATTAATGTTTGAACAATTTCGTGTGCATTGTCATAAATTTTGTCCGCATCAAACGAAACTCTACCTATTCCAGCATGAACGATACCAGTTTTATCAACTTTAAAGTCAATTTTACCAGCTTTCACTTCTTGCACAGCCTTAGCTACATCCATTGTTACGGTACCTGTTTTTGGATTTGGCATTAAACCTCTTGGCCCTAAAACACGTCCTAATGGACCTAATTTACCCATTACAGCTGGCATGGTGATGATTACATCAACATCTGTCCAACCGTCTTTGATTTTTTGAAGATAGTCATCTAAACCTACGTGGTCTGCACCAGCAGCTCTAGCTTCTGCTTCTTTATCTGGAGTAACAAGAGCTAAAACTCTTACATCTTTACCAGTTCCATGAGGTAATGTTACAACCCCTCTTACCATTTGATTCGCTTTTCTAGGATCTACCCCTAATTTTACTGCGATATCAACAGACTCATCAAATTTTGCAGAAGCAACTTGTTTAATTAATGCAGATGCATCTTTTAAACTATAAAGTTTATTCTTCTCAATTTTTGCTGCAGCCTCTTTTTGCTTTTTTGTCAATTTTGCCATTGTCTAATTCTTTTTAGCGATTAAAAAGGAGCATTTCCTGTTACTGTTATACCCATAGATCTAGCTGTTCCCGCAATCATACTCATAGCTTTCTCTAATGTAAATGCATTTAGATCTGCCATTTTGTCTTCAGCGATAGCTTTAATTTGGTCCCAAGTAACACTTGCAACTTTTTTACGGTTAGGTTCACCTGAACCAGACTTTAATTTTGCTGCATCTAATAATTGAATCGCAGCAGGTGGCGTTTTAACAACAAAGTCAAAAGACTTGTCTTTATACACAGTAATTTGTACTGGTAAAACTTTGCCAGGTTTATCCTGAGTTCTAGCATTAAATTGCTTACAGAACTCCATGATGTTAACCCCAGCAGCCCCCAAAGCAGGTCCAACCGGTGGCGATGGATTCGCTGCACCTCCCTTAACTTGTAGTTTAACTACTTTACTAACTTCTTTTGCCATTTTTAAAAAAATTTAGCACATCTATCAATTGGAAGCGATTGATGTGATTTATATATGTAACGAATATTATACTTTTTCAACTTGCATGAAACTTAATTCTAATGGTGTTTTTCTTCCGAATATTTTAACCATTACTTCAAGTTTACGCTTTTCTTCATTTATTTTTTCAATAGTTCCATTAAAACCATTAAAAGGACCATCAACAACTTTGATTGTTTCTCCAATATTGAATGGAATAGAAGCAGTATCTATTTGCACAGATAGTTCATCTACTTTTCCAAGCATTCTGTTAACCTCAGACTGTCTCAACGGTACCGCATCGCCTCCTTTTGTTTCACCAAGGAAACCTATTACACCCGGAATTGATTTAATAATATGAGGAATTTCTCCTGTTAAATTTGCTTCAATCATGATATAGCCTGGAAAATAAACTTTATCCTTAATTATTTTTTTTCCTTCACGCACAGTAACTACTTTTTCTGTAGGAACTAATACTTGAGTGATATAATCAGCCATACCTAATCGTGTGGTTTCAGTTTCAATATAAGCCTTAACTTTATTTTCCTGACCACTCACCGATCTTACCACATACCATTTGTTCACATTATTATCAGCCATAGTTGCGTGTTATTTTATGATATTAAAAAAACCTGCAATTGCTTTTGCAAAAATTTCATCTACACCCCAAGTTAATAG
>CAMDQL010000074.1 GCA_945905915.1 Flavobacterium psychrophilum | reverse complement strand
TTCTTGTTCTACTTTTTCAGCCAAACGTTTTTCAATAATCGGAGTGATTAAGGTTTTTCGCGAGTTTTGTTTTACGAAAGGATACAATTCCAAGTCGTTTTTCATTTGGTCGTTTTTGTTCGGATACTTGTTGGTTCCTAATAAAACTTCTTTCCCTGAATCGAAAAGTTCTTGTTCTTTTTGTGCGCTTTCGTTGATTTTTCTCTGAATGGTGCCATCAATTAATTGCGAAATCAATCCGCCATTTTTTTCGATATCCTTGAATAATTCCAATGCTTTTTCGGCCAATTGTTCGGTTAACGTTTCAATATAGTAAGTCCCATCAGCAGGATTATTGACTTTGTCAAAGTAACTTTCATATTTTAAAATTAACAGTTGGTTTCTCGAAATTCTATCGCCAAATTCATTGTCTTTATGGTATAAAGCATCATAAGGTAAATTGGCAACGGCATCGGCACCACCTAAAATGGCTGACATACATTCAGTAGTTGTTCGCAACATATTTACATTGTAATCGTATAATGTTTTGTTGCGTTTTGTTGGTGTAGCAATGATATGGCAATCGAAATTATGATTGTATTCAGTTGCTAATGTGTTGAATAAAATTCGTAGAGCTCTCAATTTAGCAATTTCAAAGAAGTAATTTGTTCCAACAGCAACTTCAATCGTAATTGGTTGATTTATTGCTGAAATTCTATTGAAATATTCGTTTACTTGCGCTAAAGTGTATGCCAATTGTTGCACGATATTCGCACCAGCGTTTTGATAAATTACGCTTGAAATAGTTAAAAATGGAACAGTTGTTTTTGAAGTAATTGTATTTAACTTTTCAAAATCTTTTTCAAGGTTTTCAAACCAATTGCCATCTTTAACTAATTGTCCTATTGGATCAATTTGTATGATAATATTAGCTTTGTTTTTTGTAGCGAAATCATTGATTTTATTCGAAAATTCAATGGAAAGAAAAGGTAAATTAAAATAATAGTTTACATTTTCTGTCGGAAGATTTTGCATCAATTCTTCAATGGAAATCGATTCACTTTCAATAGTAAAACGAACACTTTCAGCTCCTCTTTGTAATGAATCTAGTGCGCGAACATTCGATTTTTTTACATCGTGTACAAAAATGTTTTGAACAATTGCAAAAGGTTTTGTCGGAACAATTGCATTTAAGTTAATTTCCGTTTCATCATTGTGATAAAAAGGTTTTACTTTAATCCCTTCTAGACTCTCCCAAACTAAAGTTTCGTTATAATCTGCGCCATTTAATTCAAATTGAATTTGCTGTTTCCATTGTTTTGCGGAAATTGGTTCAAATTCTGAAAATAGATTATTGTTAGTCACTAATTATTTTTTATTTGTTACTATTTATTTTTTCCACTTCAGCTTCTTTTTCCGCTTTTTTGTCGTCTTCAAATTCAATGATATAAATGTCTTCATTATCACGTTTCATAAAGTATTTTTCACGGGCATACTTTTCTACTCTGTCATTGTTTTTAAGATGTTTAATACTTGCACTGTCTTTTTTTATCTCGGTTTTGTAATAGTTGATATTGTCTTCTATTTCATCAATTTCATTATCTAATACACGATGATCTAAATAGGAATAATTATCTAAAAATAAGACCCAAATAACAAAGAAAATTAGCACTAAAATATAGCGGTTTGCTAAGAATTTTAGGAACGGATAATCAGCTATTAGATTCTTTAGTTTATTCATTACACAAGTCTTTGGTTTATTACAGCTCGAACTACATCTATGGCTACTGTATTGTATTTGTCGTTAGGAATAATAATGTCTGCATGCGCTTTTGTAGGTTCAATAAATTGTTCGTGCATTGGTTTCAAAGTGGTTTGGTAACGATTTAAAACTTCTTCCATATCGCGTCCACGTTCTGCAATGTCTCGTTTTAATCGGCGTATCAAGCGTTCGTCTGAGTCGGCATGAACAAAAACTTTTATATCAAACAGGTCTCTTAATTCAGGATTTGTGAGAATTAAGATGCCTTCTACAATCATTACTTTTCTTGGATGTGTAATAATTTTATCATCTGTTCTGTCGTGAGTAACAAAAGAATAGACCGGTTGTTCAATTGTATTGCCCGCTTTTAAATCTTTTAAATGTGCTACTAAAAGCTCAAAATCAATCGCTCTTGGGTGATCAAAATTAATATGAGTACGTTCTTCATATGTTAAATGATGCGTTTCTTTGTAGTATGAATCTTGAGATATAATTCCAACTTCAGTTGAAGGCAATTCATTCATGATTTGTTGAACTACTGTAGTTTTTCCACTTCCGGTTCCACCGGCAATTCCGATAATAAGCATAAAAGATATCGTATTGATTGTTTTAGCAAAAATAAGAATAATATTCTATGTGTTTTTTGTTTTGATGATAAAGTTATAATAATTGGTGCCAAATTTCATTGTTTGATCGCGCTAGTATTTTAATACAAGTTTTTTTGATAAGCTTCAATAACATAATTTTTTATTTTTTTATTTTAAAAAACCTTTCAATTATTTGGGAAAATAGATTTTAATGGTATATTTGCAGCCTGTTTTACGGGGTGTAGCGTAGCCCGGTTATCGCGCCTGCTTTGGGAGCAGGAGGCCGCAGGTTCGAATCCTGCCACCCCGACTAAAACCTTCTTGTTTTCAAGAGGGTTTTTTTATTGTCAAAAACTATTAAGTTATAAAAAAAACTAATTTAATTTTGAGAAAAAATTTAATTATAAAACTTACATTTGCTACTCTTTAAAGAACAATATTATGTCAGATACAATAGAAAAAGTTAAGTGTTTAATAATAGGTTCTGGTCCAGCGGGTTATACTGCGGCTATTTATGCGGCTAGAGCTAATATGTATCCTGTTTTATATCAAGGAACGCAACCAGGAGGTCAATTGACTACAACCAATGAAGTGGAAAATTTCCCAGGTTATCCAGATGGCGTAACGGGTCCTGAAATGATGGTACAATTACAAGCACAATCACAACGATTTGGAACAGATGTTCGTGATGGTTGGGCTACTAAAGTTGATTTTTCGGGATCAATTCATAAAGTTTGGATTAATGACACAAAAGAAATTCATGCTGAAACCATTATTATTTCAACGGGTGCTTCAGCTAAATATCTAGGATTAGAATCTGAACAACTGTATTTAAAATTAGGCGGTGGTGTTTCGGCTTGTGCGGTTTGTGATGGATTTTTCTATAGAAACCAAGAAGTAGTAATTGTTGGTGCTGGTGATAGTGCTTGTGAAGAAGCTCATTATCTTTCTAAGTTGTGTAAAAAGGTAACAATGTTAGTGCGAAGTGATAAATTTAGAGCTTCTAAAATTATGGCTGAGCGTGTTCAAAAAACAGAAAACATAGAAATATTGATGAATACTGAAACCGATGAAGTTTTAGGTGATGGTCAAGTTGTAACGGGTGTTCGTGCTAAAAACAGAACTACGGGTGAATTAACTGAAATTGCTGCAACCGGATTTTTTGTAGCCATAGGACATAAACCAAATACCGATATTTTTGCCGATTATATTACACTAGATGAAACTGGTTACATCGTTAATGTTGCAGGTAGCTCAAAAACTAATGTTCCAGGTGTGTTTGTGGCTGGAGATGCTGCAGATCATGTCTATAGACAAGCCATTACTGCAGCAGGAACTGGATGTATGGCTGCATTAGATGCAGAGCGTTATTTGGCTTCAATGGAATAATGATTAAATAGAAATATAAAAAAATCCGACAGAAATGTCGGATTTTTTTATATTTCTATTTTTCTTTCTTACGGAGTAATGTATTGTTTAGAAACTTTTTAACTATGATTTTTTGTTCGCCCCATAATTCAATTTGTGATTTACCACCAGCTGCAATTGTTATCGCACTGCTTACATTAATTTCGCATTTCGCATAGTTATCAGTATCGACTTCAAGTGTGCCAATGACTAATTTTGGAGCATTTAAATGGCTATTATTGTCTAAGCGCATTTTAGCAATTGTAGCTGTGCCTTCTATCGTAGCTGTACTTTTTTGATACATGTCTAATTTGAGTTCGGGAGACGCTATTAAAGCTTTTAATTCAGAATTTTTGCTTAATTCCAGGCTTGTGCTTTCTGCTTTTACATTTAATTCTGCTTCTGCTTTGTCATCTAAAATAAGTGCAAAATAATTTGATTTAACATTTAAAAAGGACTTAGAATTGTTATAGTTTTTTATGGTAATTTTATCCAATTCAATATCGGCAAGTGCTTTTAAAGTTGCTTCGTTTCTAACAGTAATAAGCTGCAAATCATTAGAATAGTTTATTCGAATTGTAAATTTTTTGAAACTTGTAGGATCTTTTAAAGCACTAATTTTTAAAGTATTTCCCGAAACCTCATAATTAATTATTTCATGAAGGTTATCATCTGCTTCAATTTCAATTGAAGGTTTTGTTCCTTTCACTAAAAGAACTTCGAAATTATCGCCAACTTCAATATTTTCAAAGTTATTTAATTCTTTTACAGCAACGGTGACAATTTTTGAGCCTTTTATTTTTTCTTTTTTTTGGCTAAATGAAAGAGAAGTTACTAATAAAGCAACCAATAAATAGGAAATTTTACTTTGCATATTAATTTTAATTTAAATACAAATATAAAAAAAAACATCAGTATAATTTACTGATGTTTTTTTTGTATTTATAGGATTGATTCTATCAAGTTTGCAATAAAAGTAAATACAAATTCTATAATCTGAATAAATAATTTTATCATAGGGTTGGAATTAATTTGTTAGTATTTGTTGTTAATGTAAAATTAGTGTTTTTATGAAATAATGTTGTTAATTTTGTACTAATTATTTGTTAAACATATGAGTAGCATAAAATTAGTTATTCATTGGTAACACTTCCTCCAGAACTTTCAGTTTTAATTAATGTTTTTGGCGTTTGATAATAAGTAATAGAACTTCCGCTTGAAGCCGTTCCTTTTAGTTTTACAATTGGCTTTACATTAGTGAAACTCCCACTTGATGCGTCTGATGTTATTTCATTAGCCGCTAATTCTTCGGCGTCAATTTCGCTGCCACTTGAAGTTGATGTTTGTAAGTTCAAAGCTCTTCCAGAAACAGTGATGTTACTTCCGCTAGAAGAGTCACAAGACACTTTTTCATACTCTAACACGGCTTCTATTTCGCTTCCACTACTTGTGTTTAATGAAATTTCGGTTCCTCTTAATGTGTTTTTTGAACTAATAGTAGATCCGCTGGAAGATTCTAAACCTGTAATTATAGGCATTTTAATACTAACATTTATAGGTGATTCCGTATGAATACTTCCTTCCACTTTTACAATCAGTATACCATTTTCAACTTTTGTAATCACATATTGTTGAATGTTATCATCGGTTTCAACTTCAATGCTTGTAGGTGTTCCTTGTTCTACAATTACGGTAATGCCCGAGCTTGAAGCAATTTTATCAAATGATGTTGCAATTGCTCTTTTCTCTTTAGTGATGTTTCCGCTACCTTGTGTGCCTATATTAAAATTTCCGTTACAGGAAAAGAATGCAATTCCAATTAAACAAAGTAGTATTTTATGTGTGGTTTTCATCTTATTTCTTTTTTGTGTTGTTAATCATTTCTTGTATTTTTTCTTTTTCTTTCCGAATTACTTCTTTTACTTCTACTGATTTCTTTTTTGAGTTGTTAATTTCTTTTTCTATTGCTCTTTTAATTTTGATTTCTACATTCTCTACTTTCTTTTTCACTAAGACTCCATTTTCGTCATAAATTATAGTTGCTGTAGAATCATTCTCTAATTCATTCGACTCAACATCTTGATGCTCGTTTTCTGAAATAGGACAATTCAAACATTTTACTTTTTCAGCATCAACTCTATAAATATAATCTGAAGAGCTATAATGTAGATTAAAAAAATTGTCATTTGATTCATCAAAATTGTAAAAGTTTTTATCGGTTTTAAAGTAAATTGCTTTTGGAAGATATAAATACAATGCAACTTCTTGGCCTCTAAATTTATTTTCTACTGCCGAAACCAAATAATTGTCTAATTGTAGCACATTGCCTTCAATTTTAAATGCATATTTGATTTTTTCAGCTCTTTTTCGCGCATCTTCAGCCGATTTTCCTTTAGCTAATTTTTCCACTTGAAGATAAGCTACTGGCGCATCAGTTTCCATTATTTCAATAGAAATGTTATTCGAATAAATGACTTCTTTATTGTTTTCGTCTTGTGTAATTCTAAAATCGGTTTCATGATGAACGTTTTTAGAATAGAAATCATTGTTTTTAAACTTAATGAGTAAAGTGTCCGTTGGACTTAATATTAACTCTTGCTTTTGTATTGTTTTTCCTTCAAATGCCAATTGCGATGCTTCGTTTACGCCTAATGAAATGGCAATACCCATTGCAATAATCCAAGTGGCAAGTAATGTATATTTTGCAATATTCCCAATTGATTTTAAGTTATTTACTAATAATTTTAGTCCTAAAATAAGTAAGAAGAAAAAAGGTATACCAAAGACAAAAAGTACTAAAATTCCTTGAACCCACATTGGTGTTTCTAAACCAATAGGTGTTTTAACATGATTTAAGAGAAAATTATCAGGCATATTTGTCGAAAAAAGCATGAATATACTTGCAATACAAAATGCTACCAATGAAATAGAACTGAATAAAACAATGATTCCACCAATCAATTTTGCAAATACATTAAACACTATTGAAAAAAAGTTCCCCACAGCATTTCCTGTTTTATTGATGCCTTGTCTTGTGTTTTCGGCTATTTTTTGATGGTCTATTGAGCCAATTTTATCAGCAATATCATCAATACCTTCTTTTACTTTTCGTTCGATATTCGAAATAGTAATTTCCTCACCTTTCATTTCTAGTTTTTGAGAAGTGGTTTCGGCCTTAGGAATAATAAATAGTAATATTAAATAGATTAATATTGGACTTCCAAAACCCGCTACGACTATAATTATGAATAGCAATCGAATCCAAACCGGATCTATATTAAGGTAGTGTCCAAATCCTGAAGCAACACCACTTATAATTCCATTTTCCTTATCTCGGTATAATTTTTTCGCTTTGCTTTTCGTGTTAAATGTATTAGAACTAGATGCGTATGGTGTTTCTTCATCAATTTTATAGTCTTCGGGCTGACCCATAATCGCTATAACAGCATCAATTTCTAATAAACCAATTACTTGTTTGTCGTTTTGAATGCGCTCTTGAAATAATTCGGCAATGCGACTTTCAATATCTTTCATTATTTCCTCTCTGCCATCAGGAGCAAGAGAGCGTTTTACCGCATCAAAATAACGCGATAATTTTTGATAGGCATCTTCATCAATATGGAAGAAAAAACCTCCTAAATTTATACTTATTGTTTTATTCATGACTGTTAGTTTTGGCTAGTTATTATGTTTACGGCATCGGCTAATTCTTTCCATGTGCCATTTAATTCTTGTAAAAAATCTTTTCCTTCTTGGGTTAAACCGTAATATTTTCTGGGTGGTCCCGATACAGATTCTTCCCATCGATAATTTAACAAGCCGTCATTTTTGAGCCTTGTTAATAAAGGATACACGGTTCCTTCAACGACTAATAATTTTGCGTTTTTTAGCGTGTCTAGTATTTCAGAAGTATATGCATCTTTTTCTTTTAATACAGATAAAATACAGAATTCTAAAACACCTTTACGCATTTGCGCTTTAGTGTTTTCAATATTCATAGTTCCTTTTGATTTTGATAATTAAACTGTTCATTTTTTGATTTTTTTGCTTACGCATTTGATTGATTTTGATGATTAGAATTATATTACCTATTAATTTCTTATACAAAGATAAGTCTATTGGATGGTATTATGTTACGCATAGTACTATTATTTAACATGAAATTAACATTTTAAATACTCAGCTAGTTCTCGTTTAATTTTGTATTTTTACAGCAAAATCAATCTATCATGGAGTTTACACCTGCCAAATTAAATTTGTTTACTTTTTTTAAATTGCCAGCTGCTTTTTGGAGTGGGGTTCGTGTTAAGTCAATTTCACCTGAAGTTTGTGAAGTAACAGTAAAACACCGTTGGTTTAATCAAAATCCTTTTAATTCAATGTATTTTGCTGTTCAAGCTATGGCTGCGGAGTTTACAACAGGAGCTTTAGTAATGTATCAAATTAAGTCAAGTGGTAAAAATATCTCTATGTTAGTGGCTCAAAATAGAAGCGTGTTCACTAAAAAAGCTACCGGAAGAATTACGTTTGCTTGTAAACAAGGCGATGCAATAAAAGAAGCAATTTATAAAGCAATTGAAACCAAAGAGGGACAAACCATTTGGTTAACTTCCATAGGGAAAAATGAAAAAGGAGAACAAGTTTCTGAAATGCAATTTGAATGGACTATTAAAGTAAGAAATTAAAAGTCAGGTTATAGTCACATTGCAATCATCAACTATTCCTAAACATACGTTAATTTACTTTTATTATTTATAATTTGATTGTAACTTTGAGAAAAAGCAAATAAAATGACTATTTTAGTTACAGGAGCGACGGGTTTAGTAGGACAAGAATTAGTAGGATTGTTGTTG
>CAMDQL010000073.1 GCA_945905915.1 Flavobacterium psychrophilum | reverse complement strand
TCGTCTGCTTTTAATGTATGCAGTTTGTAAGTCAAATTTTGTGCATCTCGAAGCAGTTTATCAATATCGTTGTGCACTTCTTTATAGGTTAAATAAACGGTTGCTTTCATTTTAGGATATTGAATTTCATAGGAACAATTATTGTTCTTTGAATTAGCAAAAGAATTTACTTCAAATGAGAAAGGGCAATTGGTTTTTAAAGCAGTGTATTTTGGCGTCGGATATTCTAGACTTAATTGTCCATTAGGCTTGGGTACAACTTCGTCTTTACAAGAAAAAAAACCCAAAGCAAGAATTAGGATTATATATTTAGTAAATTGTAATTTCATAGTATTAAAACGGAGCGTCTTCTGGTGCGCTTCCTGTTGGAAGTGACGATTTACCTAAATCTGTATCTTTTTTAGTCGTTAAAAAAGTAAATTCGGTAACTTGAATTTCAGTGGTATATTTTGTAGCTCCATCTTCAGCTTGCCATTGACGCGATTTAATTCGGCCTTCAATATAAATTTTATCGCCTTTAGAAAGGTATTTTTCACAAATTTCGGCTGCTTTATTTCGCACAACAATATTATGCCATTCGGTTGAAGTAATTTTTTCACCGGTTGTTTTATTGATGTAAACTTCGTTTGTAGCTAATGGAAATCTTCCAATACAATTTCCGCCTTCAAAGTAATGCATTTTAATTTCGTCCCCTAAATGACCAATCAAAATGACTTTGTTTAATGTTCCGTTCATGGCTTATACCTTTTTTATGTTATTCAAAAGTAATAATTTATAATGAATTAAAATCATGAGATTGCATAAAATTATGAATAACAATAGGGAAAGGTAATTTCTGAATTTCGAAAAATGATTTAGAATCACTGATTTTCTGATCAAAATTTAATTGAAAAAACCGAATGTGTAATTTTTGATGCGATAATTTATGCTGAATAACATCGGTATTTAAAAGAATAATATCCTCCGGAAGTTGATTATAAAATTTTGTTGCCTTCAATTGATTCATAAAATCAATTTCAGAAACCAATTCCTCTGTTTCAATTAATGGAAATTCGTATAAATTTTCCCAAATTCCTTTTCCCTCTCGCTTTTGAACGATAAAATTTCCTTGAATATCTTTTAAAATTAAAAAATTAAAAAATTTATTAGTAACCTTGGTTTTTTTTGACTTTACAGGAAGAATATTTACTTTTTTATGCTGCAATCCAGCACAAGAAGACGAGAAAATACAGTTTGCACAATCTGGATTCTTTGGAACACATTGCAAAGCTCCAAATTCCATAATCGCCTGATTGAATAGAGCGGCATTATTTTTTGGCAATAACTCTTGGGCTAAAATTTGAAATTCTTTTTTGGTTTTTCCATCCGAAATATCGTTATCCATATTAAAATAACGACTCAATACCCTAAAAACATTTCCGTCAACAACAGCAACAGGTTCGTTGTAAGCAAATGAGGCAATTGCAGCAGCGGTATATTCTCCTACTCCTTTTAATTTTAATAATTGATCATAATTTGGTGGAAAATTTCCGTTTAAATTAGTTGCAATATGTTTTGCAGTTGCATGTAAGTTTCTAGCTCTCGAATAATATCCTAAACCTTGCCATAACTTTAGCACCTGTTCTTCTTCGGCATTAGCCAAATCAAAAACCGTAGGAAAAGCCTCCATAAAAGCCATATAATAGGGCAATCCCTGAGCAACTCGAGTTTGCTGCAACATGATTTCGGAAAGCCAAATAGGATATGGATTTACGGTGTTTCGCCAAGGTAAATCGCGCTTATTTAGTAAATACCATTTAACTAATGAGTTAGAAAATTCCATTTTTTTAATTTGATCAACAAAAATAAATCTTTAGTAATTAAAATTTAATCAATTATGGTTGAATTATTATTTTTTTAATTCTTATATTTGCAAACTCAAAAAAATACACAATATAAATACGAAAGAAAATGACGAAAGCAGATATCGTAGCTAAAATTTCAGAAAAATTAGGACTTGAAAAAGGAGATGTTCAAGCAACTGTTGAAACTTTTATGGAAGAAGTAAAAAATTCATTAGAATCTGGTGATAATGTTTACTTAAGAGGTTTTGGAAGTTTTATTATTAAAACTAGAGCCGAAAAAACAGGAAGAAACATATCAAAAAACACTACAATTAAAATTCCGGCACATAACATACCAGCATTTAAACCTGCTAAGGTTTTTGTAGAAAGCATTAAAGAAAAAACAGAAGTTACAGTATAAAATAAATTATTAATCTAAACACCAACATGTTATGCCAAGTGGTAAAAAAAGGAAAAGACATAAGGTAGCAACTCACAAACGTAAAAAAAGAGCGAGAGCAAACCGTCATAAAAAGAAAAAGTAGTATTAAACTACTTTTTCTTTTTTAGAAAAAAGTTCATTGAAATTAGCCAACTCAACATTGGCTATCGGGAAAAATCCTGTAAAATTATTATTTAATCCATCTGTGAAAATGTTAGATGATGGATGTTAGATGATGGATGAATTAAAAACACCAAGCATCAAAACACCGAAAATCCAGCACAAACAGATAAAAATGTACAGCATGAACAAAGAATTAATTATTCGATCGGGTTCAGACGCCGTAGATTTTGCCTTATTAAAAGATGGAAAACTAATTGAATTACATAAAGAAGAAGAAAAACAAAGCAATTTTGCAGTTGGAGATATTTTTATCGCCAAAATCCGCAAACCGGTTGCTGGCTTAAATGCTGCATTTGTTAACTTAGGTTATGAAAAAGATGCTTTTTTGCATTATCATGATTTGGGTCCAAACCTTCCCTCTTTAATAAAATTCATTAAACTTGTAAGCGCAGGTAAATTAAAAGATTATTCACTCAAAAATTTTCCTTTTGAAGCTGAAATCAACAAAGACGGATCTATTATGGATATTTTAAGTCCGAATCAGTCGATTTTAGTTCAAGTGGTTAAAGAACCTATTTCAACTAAAGGTCCCAGAATTAGTTCTGAGATTTCACTCGCTGGTAGATATGTCGTTTTGGTACCGTTTTCAAATCGTGTTTCTGTTTCTCAAAAAATAGAATCAAAAGAAGAAAAAGACCGACTAAAAAGACTGGTTTTATCCATTAAACCAAAAGGATTTGGTGTTATTGTGAGAACAGTAGCCGAAGGCAAAAAAGTAGCCGAACTTGATAAAGATCTACAAACCCTTTTAGAAAGATGGATGTCGATGAGCCGTCGTTTACAGACTGCTAATCATCCATCAAAAGTATTAGGTGAATTAAACAAAGCTTCTTCTATATTGAGAGATGTATTTAACGATACCTTTTCTTGTATTCATGTAGATGACGAAGATTTGTATTTAGAAACGAAGGACTATTTGCAAGAAATAGCTCCGGATAAAGTGTCTATCGTAAAACACTATCAGTCAAAAGATCTGCCTCTATTTGAGAAATATCATATTGAACGACAAATAAAAACGTCTTTTGGAAAAACAGTATCCATGAGCAAAGGTGCTTATTTAATCATTGAACACACTGAAGCCTTACACGTCATTGACGTAAACAGCGGAAACCGTTCAAACAAAGCAACTAGCCAAGAAGGTACTGCACTTGAAGTTAACATGATTGCAGCAGCAGAAATTGCTCGCCAATTGAGACTTAGAGACATGGGCGGAATTATTGTGGTGGATTTCATTGATATGCAAAATCCAGATAACCGCAGAGAACTTTATGATTTCTTAAGAGAAGAAATGAGTGACGATAAGGCCAAGCATAAAATCTTGCCTCCCAGCAAATTTGGATTAATTCAAATAACTAGACAAAGAGTTAGACCAGAAGTAAATATTAAAACGAGAGAAGAAGACCCAAACAATGAACATGGGGAAATTGAAGCTCCTATTTTAATTATTGATAAAATATCGGCTGACCTTGAACGCATTATTAAAGACCATAAAAAAATTGTGCTAAACGTACATCCATTTGTGGCAGCATACCTTACTAAAGGTTTTCCATCCTTACGTTCAAAATGGTTTTTTGAACATAAGAAATGGGTGAAAATTATACCTCGTGACGCTTACACGTATCTAGAATATCACTTCCTTGATAAAGAAGGAACTGAAATTATAGTAAAATAAACCGGGATGTATCCTGTAAAAAAAACCGCTACTCGAAAGAATAGCGGTTTTTTTGTTTTTAAAAATTAGATTATTATTCCAACTCATATTCTAACCTAACGGTAATTCGTGCGGTTTTATTTTTACTATAAGTATCATTGTTTCCGCCGTAGCTGTCTTCTTCTGTAGAACCTTGACCGGTAATTTGAAATACACCCATACTTGCCGATTTTAACTTTCCTAAATCGCCATCTGCTGTATTCACAATTTTTTGTGCACGTTCACTAGCATCTTTTGACGCTTTTTGAATCAAGCTATGCTTTAAACTTGGCAAATTAGAATAGGTGTATTGTATAGAGTTTGAAGATAATTCAATGCCTGAATTAATTAATTCTGAAGTTTTACTAGACACTTCTTCAATTCTTTTCATTAATTCTGGGTTTTTTTTAGCCGAAAAAGAAATGGTCTGTGTTGCTTCATATCCATCAAAAACTTGCTCGTATTTAGTTTGATAAGCACCATCTGAACTTTCTGTTCTTATTTCTCTAAATCGCTTATTAAATTGAACGGCTCCAAATGTGAACTCTTCTCTTTTAAACCCTTTGCTCAAAAAGAAATTCGACACGATTTTTTGATCCGAAATCATTTTATTGTAGGCTTCTTTGATATCAAAACTTTTGGTTGTAAAACTTCCCGACCATAAAATTTCGTCGGAAACAAAATCTTTTGTTCCTAAACCGATGACCGAAATAGTGTCTAAATTTTCATTACGATTTTTGAAAGCAGTTCCTAAGACCACTGCAGAAATAATTACTGAAATACCAATAATTAAGGTTGATTTTAATTTGTTTTCCATAAATAAGGGAATTAGTTTGTTATAAAAAATATAGTATCAAAAGGTATACCAAGTTTTTATAAAAAAATTATCGTTTATTTTTAAAAAAAGCCTTCATTAAATCGCCACATTCTTTTTCTAAAACTCCTGAAACTACTTGTGTTTTCGGGTGCAATTGTGTTCCCATTTTTTGATAACCCCTATTTTCATCGGAAGCACCAAAAACGATTTTGGAAATTTGAGACCAAAACAACGCTCCGGCACACATTTGGCAAGGTTCTAACGTTACATATAAAGTACAATCTTTTAAATATTTACCTCCAATGAAATTTGCAGCGCTAGTTATGGCTTGCATTTCGGCATGAGCCGTAACATCGTGAAGTAATTCTGTTAAATTATGCGTGCGAGCAATAACTTTATTATCAATCACAATAACTGCCCCTACAGGAATTTCGCCTTTTTCAAAAGCAATTTCAGCTTCTTGATAGGCTTTCTTCATAAAAAATTCGTCTGTAAAAATATCGTTCATAAATACAAAAATACAATAACCAATTCTTACTTTTGTACAGATATGGAAAATTTGCTTTCAAAAATTTATAACCCTACCGATTTAAGGAAACTACCTGAAAATCAATTACCTCAATTAGCCAAAGAATTGAGAGACTTTATCATTGATATCGTTTCTAAAAAAGAAGGGCATTTAGGGGCAAGTTTGGGCGTTGTAGAATTAACCATTGCGTTGCATTATGTTTTCAATACGCCCGAAGATTTATTAGTTTGGGATGTGGGCCATCAAGCCTACGGACATAAAATTTTAACCGAAAGGCGTGCAGTTTTTCATACCAATAGAACATTAAATGGTATTTCGGGATTTCCAAAGCGAAGTGAAAGTGTTTATGATACATTTGGCGTGGGACATTCTTCGACTTCGATTTCGGCTGCTTTAGGTATGGCATTAGCTTCTCAATTAAAAGGTGATGTTAACAAACAACACATTGCGGTTATTGGTGATGCTTCCATTGCAAGCGGAATGGCTTTTGAAGGTTTAAATCATGCCGGAGTTACCGATGCTAATTTGTTGGTAATATTAAACGATAATGCTATTGGAATTGACCCCAGTATTGGTGCGTTGAAAAATTATTTAACCGCTGTAAAAGAGGGTAAGAATCCGAAGCAAAACAACATCATAAAATCGTTGAATTTTGATTATTCGGGTCCGATAGATGGGCATGATTTACCCAAATTGATTTCAGAATTAGAACGTTTAAAATTGGTAAAAGGTCCAAAATTTTTACATGTAATCACCACCAAAGGGAAAGGATTACAATTGGCCGAAGAAGATCAGGTAAAATATCACGCACCGGGAAAATTTGATGCCGAAACAGGTAAAATTCATCCAAAAGACGAATCGCATTTACCACCTAAATATCAAGATGTTTTCGGACATACATTAGTAGAATTAGCCAAACAAAATGAAAAAATCATTGGAATTACTCCGGCTATGCCAACAGGAAGTTCGATGAAATATATGATGGATGCATATCCAAAACGTGCTTTTGACGTTGGAATTGCTGAGCAACACGCTGTTACATTAGCTGCAGGAATGGTTACACAAGGTATGGTTGTTTTTTGCAATATTTACTCTACTTTTTTACAACGTGCGTATGACCAAGTAATTCATGATGTAGCGTTGCAAAATTTACCTGTTATTTTTTGTTTAGACCGAGCAGGTTTGGTGGGTGAAGATGGCGCAACGCATCATGGCGTTTTTGATATAGCTTATTTGAACTGCATTCCGAATTTAATTATTGCAGCTCCGAAAGATGAAATAGAATTACGCAATATTATGTTTACCGCTTCTGAAGGAATTAATCAACCCATTGCGATTCGTTATCCAAGAGGTAGAGGTGAAATCGTAAATTGGCAACAACCTTTTGAAAAAATCGAAATTGGAATCGCAAAAAAACTTAGAAAAGGAACAAAAATTGCCATTTTATCTACAGGAACTATTGGTAATAATGTAACCAAAGCATTAGCTTCAATAGAAAATGAAGCGCTTTTTTCTCATTATCATTTTCCATTTATTAAACCTTTAGACGAAGTCGCTATCAATGACATTATAGAATCACATGAAGTGCTGATAACTATTGAGGACGGCGTCATTAAAGGCGGATTTGGAGCACAAATAAATTCAATTATTGCTTCAAAAAATTATACTATTTCAATATTAAATTTAGGTATTCCGGATATTTTTATTGAACATGGGACGGTTTTTGATCAACAACATTTTTGCAAAATTGACGTTCAAAGTTTAATTCATTTATTTAACACTTTTTCAGATGATTAAAAAGATTTGGAAACGTTGATTTAGATTGGCAAATACAATTAGCAATGGTCGTGAATCACTATGTAAAAGCAAATATTGGTACTCATTTAATTTATGATAATGATATCAAATTCAAAGAAGAAATTGCAGGTGTTCAAGTTACTAAAGGTTCTCGCGTTCAATTGAAACAAATATTAGGAGTAGGAATTGAATATAATTTTTAATAAAAAAAAGCCGCTGATTAGCGGCTTTTTTTATTAAAACAATATGTATTATTGAAGAATTATTTTTTGTGAATAAGAAAGCGCCTCTCCTTTAACATTCAAGATATAAATCCCTCTTTGGAATTCTTGAAGATTGACGGTATTTACTTTCATATAATCTCCTGCATTTGAAAATACTTTTCTTCCATTAATATCATATACTTCAACCCTAATGTCCCCAATATAATTATCAATAGCGATATTTACAATTCCGTTTGAAGGGTTTGGATATACTTTTATTCCTTTATTTAAGATATTTTCGTTTGTTGATAATGGAGCAGCCGTAAATTGCCCTGAAAAAATACCTCTACCGTAAGTAGCAGCATATACATTATAAGTAGCAGATGTTCCTGAAGGAAATGTATTTGGATAACCAGTTGTAATTTGATAATCTAAATCCACAACTTTAACATTACTCATTCCGTTATAGGACTGATTCCATGTAGGTGCTGTAGTATTGAAATTATTAGTATACCAAACTCCAAGTTCAGTTCCAATAATAACTTCATTTGCATTTAACGGATTTCTCAAGATACATTTTACTGGTAGATCAGGTAAATTACCCTCTTTTGAAACCCATGTTGTGCCTCCATTTGAAGAATACCAAATACTAACAACATTATAATTGTGCATAGTAACAAAAATTTCATTTTCAGTTGCACCATATTCAACATCTGAAATACTTCCTACAAAACTTGGCCCAGTTATATCAGCCCAAGTTGGAGTAGTTAAGTTTGCATTTGTAAGACGAAGTAATTTTCCTAATCTGGATCCTACAAGTAAAGTTGTAGAAGTTGTAGTGTATGGTGAAACAGCAAACGCAGTAGGTGATGATGTTAAAAGTAAGTTTGTTAAATCTGTTCTTACAACAGTTCCAGATTTTATACTGGAATATCTCCTAACACTGTAATTTGCGCCATTAGAATAATCAGCATATAAAATATCTAAATTAGAGTCTAATGTCATCGGGGCAATAAATGCACCATTATTTAAGTTAGTATCACTATCCAATACCCTTGTATTCGTAATTGTCGACCCTGGCAATGGTCTTAAATTAATATTTTCGTTATATACATAATTTGAAATGTAATATTTATCAG
>CAMDQL010000072.1 GCA_945905915.1 Flavobacterium psychrophilum | reverse complement strand
CGTTTTCATAAACGTGGAGTTTAAATTTTGCAGTTTCAGAATAACCATATATCGAATCTAATTCATAAATTCTTTCCCCCGCATCTGTTACCGATTTATAGGTACTGAAATAAGGAACATACATATACACCGAATCAATTTCTGGCTGATAGCCAATTGTAGGATTTGCTATTGAAAGTTCTACTTGACTCACAAAATGTGCTTTTGTTGTTCCAAAATAAGGATCTTTATAGATACCTAAAGCATTAATTGGTAAATTATTAGACTGTACAGGCCCAGTAGCTTTTGAGTAAGCCGTAAGATTTTGAACTGGATATCTTTCAAGCACAAAATGGTTATCATCGATAAGATCAGAACCCAATGAATTAAAGTCTTTATCACAAGACACAAAACTTAAAAAACTTAAAACAATTACAACCGCCTTTACTATACTATACTTCATATTATAAAACTTGATTCTTAATGAACAAAGGATATACTTCCTTCATATTTTCTTTAGTGCCGAAAGGTAAAAAAGGTTTGTTTGAACTTTCTATAAATTTTGTTAAAGTTGGAGAAAGTGTTTCTGAACCCATAACAACAGCATCCGAATGCATCACTGAAAGCTTCATGATGTTTTCATAATTGGGTTGTTCAATGACCGCTACTGCTGATGCTTCAATAGCATCAAAAAGCACTTTATCAAGTAATTTTGTATCTAATTCGCCTTCAAAACCATGTTCGTATACCGAAGTAATAATCTTTGTTTCAGCAAAAATACCTTCGTCTTTGTAGTAATGTTTCAAATATACCGGAAGTAAGGCAGCCATCCAACCGTGAACATGAATTACATCGGGAACCCAATTTAATTTTTTAACCGTCTCAACAACTCCTTTTGCAAAGAAAATTGCGCGCTCATCATTATCAGGATATAAAACCCCTTCTTCATCAGAAAAAGTAGCTTTTCGTTTGAAATATTCATCGTTATCAATAAAATACACCTGAATTCTTTCTTTTGGAATTGAGGCTACTTTAATAATAAGAGGCATATCCATGTCGTTTACCACTAAATTCATTCCAGATAAACGGATTACTTCGTGTAATTGATGTCTTCTTTCGTTAATATTACCATATCTAGGCATAAAAATTCGTATTTGCCCTCCTAAATCATTAATCATTTTTGGCATTTCATACGATTGTAACGACACTTCGTTCTCAGCTAAATAAGGCACCACTTCAGATGATACATACAATATCCTCTTGTCTTCCATAATGTATTCTTGTTAATTATTGTTTTAAAAAACCTTGCAAAATTACAATATTTTATGGATTTATCCACTAAAATAGTAAGTTTGCACTTGAATTAACTTTATTTAAAATGCTCATTTTTAACAAAAAGTCCGATTTAAGTGCTTTTTTAAGCCCCTTAAGCCATCAAAATAAGTCGATTGGATTTGTCCCTACGATGGGAGCGCTTCATGACGGACATTTGTCTTTACTCAAAAAATCGCTTGCGGAAAACGATGTTACTGTTATGAGTATTTTTGTAAATCCGACACAATTTAACAATGCAGACGATTTAGAAAAATACCCAAGAATATTAGAGGAAGATGTAAAAAAGATGGGCAAAATTAGCGATGCTATTATTGTATATGCTCCTTCGGTAAGTGATATTTATGAAGGAAATACCGTTTCGGAATCTTTTGAATATGACGGATTAGAACACCAAATGGAAGGCCAACACAGACCTGGGCATTTTAACGGAGTAGGAACAATCGTGAAACGTTTATTTGAAATTATTAAGCCTACAACCGCTTATTTTGGAGAAAAAGACTTTCAACAATTACAAATTATAAAAAAATTAGTGGCGCTTTATGCCATTCCTGTTGAAATTATGGGCTGTCCAATTTTTAGAGAAGCAAATGGATTAGCCATGAGTTCAAGAAACGAAAGACTTTCTGCCGATGCAAGAAAAAAAGCAGCTTCAATATTTGAGATTCTTCAACAGGCAAAATTAAAATTTGAAAATCAATCTATTTCAGAAACCATTCAATTTGTAAAAAAAGAATTTGAAAAACATCCCGAATTTGAATTAGAATATTTTGAAATCGCAGATGAAAACACTTTTTTATCAACTGAAGTTAAAGAACCTAACAAAAAATACCGCGGTTTCATTGCTGTTTTCATTGAGAAAATTAGATTAATTGATAATATTTCACTAAATTAATTACCTTTGCATCATGCAAATTCAAGTAGTAAAATCAAAAATTCATAGAGTAACGGTAACCGGTGCCGATTTGAATTATATAGGAAGCATCACCATTGACGAAGCACTAATGGAAGCTTCAAACATTATAGAAGGCGAAAAAGTCCAAATCGTCAACCTTAATAATGGTGAACGATTAGAAACGTATGCTATTAAAGGTCCAAGAAATACAGGCGAAATCACTTTAAATGGTCCGGCGGCAAGAAAAGTACACCGTGGCGATATTGTGATCATCATTTCGTATGGAATTATGGACTTTGAAGAAGCAAAAAAATTCAAACCTACTTTAGTTTTTCCAAACGAAAAAGACAATTCCTTAACCTAATTTGAAAGCGACTATTCGTAAATTTTTAAGTTTACTTGTTCCATTGTTTATTGGAATTGGTATTATTTACTATCAATTTACAACGCTAACTCCAAACGACTTAAATAAAATTAAAATTAGCTTTTTAAAAGCCAATTATTTTTATGTTTTTCTATCGCTGGTGGTGTCCCTTTTTGGTTATTGGTCTAGAGCCTACCGCTGGAAATTTGCCTTACAGCATCTAGGGTATCAAACCAAATTTCATAATGATTTCATGACGGTTTGCGTTTCTTATTTAGTCAATTTAACCATTCCTCGTTCGGGCGAAATATCTAGAGCCGCACTACTAAAAAAATATGAAAAAGTACCTTTTGACAAAGCCTTTGGAACAATTGTTGCCGAAAGAGTTGTTGACATGATCATTTTTTTGCTTTTTATTATTGTGGGGTTTTTATCACAATTCGACACCATTTATGGTTTTTTACTTGAAAAAAATATACAATTTGAAACCTTACTATGGATTTCGTTCGGTGGTTTTTTACTTTTTGTACTTTTTATAATAGTATGGATTTATGCCGAATGGAAAATCATTATTAAACTCAAAGAAAAATTATCGGGTTTAATTGAAGGCATGCAAAGTATCTTAAAAATGAAAGACAAATGGAATTATTTATTCCATTCATTTTTTATTTGGTTTTCCTATCTCGTTATGTTTTATGTAGCGATTTTTGCCTTACCCGAAACTGCTAACATCACGTTTGACGTGGTAATTATGGGATTTATTTTTGGAACTCTTGCGGTCGGATTTACAAATGGCGGACTTGGCGCCTATCCTTTAGCAATTGCAATGATTTTTTCTTTATATGGCATTTCAAATGATGTTGGGGTAGCTTTTGGTTGGTTAATTTGGACTTCTCAAACATTACTTACTATAGTTCTTGGTCTGTTATCTTATTTGCTTTTACCTGTGCTAAATAAGAAATAAATTAGTAAATTGCTCCTTCAATTAACCTAATAATTTCCCATGAAAATCAAACTGATTGTATGTTTTGTTTTGCTTGCTAATACCTTTTTTGGCCAACGAGTAACTGAGTCTATTGAAACTAAAAAAATTGGAACCAGAGCGTTTACAGTTGTTACACCTCCTTCTTATGAGTCAAGTCCAGAAAAAAAATATCCAACCTTAGTTTTATTAGACGGTGAATATTTATTAGATCCGTTTGAAGGAATTTTAAAATATGGAAATTATTGGGATGATTTGCCCGAAATGATCATCATAGCAATTCATCAAAATAATGGAGATACTCGATTTAAAGATAGCGAATTTGACGATGCGGGATTTCCTTCGGGTTCAGGCGCTCAATTTTTTGAATTTATCGGGCAAGAATTATTTCCTTACCTTGAATCGAAATATAGAACGTTGCCTTTTAGAGTAATTGCAGGGCATGATACAACAGCAGGTTTTTTAAATTTTTATCTTTACAAAGACAACCCTATTTTTAATGGGTACATTTCATTGGCGCCCGAAATGGCGCCCGAAATGGAAAATCGCATTGCTGATCGCCTTTCAAAATTAACAAAACCGGTTTTTTATTATCAGGCCACTGGAGAAAATGATTTAGCTGAGATTAATGAAAAAGCAACCGAATTAGACACGAATATAAAGGCAATTCCAAATCAAAAATTCGGTTATTTGAATGATACTTTTAAAGGTGCTTCGCATTACTCATTAGTTATTAAGGCAATTCCGAATGCACTTTATTTTATTTTTGATGGATATCAACCTATTTCGATGTTGGAATTTCAAAACAAAATTTTAAAATTAGAATCCGGGTATACCGATTATCTTATAAAAAAATATGAAGATTTAAACACAAAATTAGGATTACAAATTAAACCTAGATTGTCTGATTTTAAAGCAATTGAAGCAGCTATTATGAAAAATAAAGCTTATCCTGAATTTCAAACTTTAGCAACTTATGCTAATAAACATTATCCGAAAACAATTCTAGGAACCTATCACCAGGCAATGTATTATGAAAAAACAGGCAACTTCAAAAAAGCTTTAAAAGAATACCAAAAAGCATTTACACAAGAAGAAATTAGAGAGTTAACCAAAGAATTTATGTTGAATAAAGCCGAAGCATTAAAAGGTAAAGAAGATAATCCAACAGAAGAAGCACCAACACTAACACCTACCGAAGCACCTGCTGAAAAACAAGAATAAACGTCATGAGCAAAGTAAAAACCGCTTTTTTCTGCCAAAATTGTGGCACCCAATATTCAAAATGGCAAGGACAATGTAATGCTTGTAAAGAATGGAATACCATCGTTGAAGAATTGGTACAAAAAGAAGAAAAAGTAGCTTGGAAAACCACTTCTGCTTCTTCAAAAGCGGCTACGAAACCATTATTGATTAAGGAAATTGACACCGCACAAGAAATCCGAATGAACACCACGGACAACGAACTGAATCGTGTTTTAGGTGGCGGACTAGTTCCGGGTTCCTTAACGTTATTAGGCGGTGAACCAGGCATTGGAAAAAGTACGTTGCTCTTGCAAATTGCATTAAAGTTACCTTACAAAACGCTTTATGTTTCGGGTGAAGAAAGCCAAAAGCAAATTAAAATGCGTGCCGAACGCATTACCTCAACCGGAGATAATTGCTACATTTTAACCGAAACCAAAACCCAAAATATCTTCCGTCAAATATTGGAAATTGAACCCGATATTGTCATCATCGATTCGATTCAAACCTTGCATACCGATTATATTGAATCATCTGCGGGAAGTATTTCTCAAATTAGAGAATGTACGGCTGAGTTGATTAAATATGCCAAAGAATCCAATGTGCCTGTTTTGTTAATAGGACACATTACCAAAGACGGTACCATCGCTGGACCTAAGATTTTGGAACACATGGTCGATACGGTTTTACAATTTGAAGGTGATAGAAATCATGTGTATAGAATTTTACGTTCGTTGAAAAACCGTTTTGGTTCCACTGCCGAATTAGGTATTTACGAAATGCAAGGTTCGGGTTTGCGCGAAGTGGATAATCCCTCTGAAATATTAATTTCGCACAAAGACGAGCAACTTTCAGGAACGGCCATTGCCACTACTTTAGAAGGCATGCGTCCGTTGATGATTGAAATTCAAGCTTTGGTAAGCACGGCAGTTTATGGAACACCGCAGCGCAGCACCACGGGTTATAACGCCAAACGCTTGAACATGATTTTAGCCGTTTTAGAAAAACGTGCAGGTTTTCGATTAGGCACAAAAGACGTGTTCTTAAACGTAACCGGAGGAATCTCTGTAGAAGACACCGCCATTGATTTAGCCGTTGTGGCTGCTATTTTATCCTCAAACGAAGACATTGCCATTGCAGAAGGTTTTTGCTTTGCCGGAGAAGTTGGACTTTCAGGCGAAATTAGACCGGTTAACCGCATTGAGCAGCGCATTCAAGAAGCCGAAAAATTAGGATTTACCACCATTTTTGTTTCCAAACACAATAAAATTTCCTTGAAAAACACCGGAATTAAAATTGTTTTAGTAGCTAAGATTGAAGATGTGGTGAGTGAGTTGTTTGGGTAAATATTTACGCACTATCGTTGCGGTGAGATATAAGAGCGGTTGGGGTTTTTAGAGTTAACAGCTAAAAGTAATAAAACCCAATAGCTAATAAAGCCTCAATTGCTAGTTCTATTCAATTTTTAATTCATCCATATTGTGAAATTATTATTAATGTTCTGTAACGCCATATTGCATAAGATAGTAACATGATGAAATTCTACTCATTCTCCCTTTTTCAGCGTTCCACATTCGCAATGCTAAATCTCGATCATCAAAAACATGAGGAATTAGTGAAACACTTTCTCCGTTAGACTCTTTGTAATTCTTTGTTAAACAGAATTCCAAGTTTTTTTGCATTTCATAAGTATAACCTGAAATTGAATAAATTTTTGAATATTCAAATTCATGAGGTATTAATTTACCTGAAAAAAAGTCTACGTCAGGACCTGAATAAGAAGTAGTCATAAATGTAAAATAAATCCATTTGACTTCAGTATTAACTTTTTTGGATGTTTTAGCAGATTTATAAGCTGTCTTTTTCTTGGTTGAATTATTATTTTTAACACTTGAGACAACTTTAATTTTTAAATTCCCTCTATTACTATAACCATCCACTAAGTTATTGGTAAAGCTAACACTACTGCTTCCATACATAAATGTTGAATAAATACCTGTTCTCATAATTGAACTTGGTTGACCTTGTACTTGAAGAACTTTATCTTCTGAAGAACCTATTGTAAAATAACTATTTTGAGCTTTAACAACAGTACTAAAAATCAACCAGAATATTAATAAATTTTTCATAGAATTATTTTTATTGATAAGAGATTACATTTAATTGTTAAACTTATATTCATAGTTTATTAATGAAATAAGTTTGTCATTATTATCCAATGTTTTTTCTTGTTTTAATAACCCTTTATTGTCATAATAAAAGTATGTTTTTCTTATGATAGGTTTTCTATTTGAACTAACGCTGGTTTTAATATGCCAAATTGATGTGTCCAATTGTGTAAATATGTTGCTAACTTTTCTATTGTTAGAATCATATGTATATTCATATTTTTCTATAACACGATTACTATCAGTATTAAATTTATCAATATTAGTCAACAAACCTTTTTCATTAAATTTCCTATTGTATTCACCATCAAAAATAACCCTGCCATTTTTATCGTATTTAAAATATATTTTTTTCGGTTGCAGATTATATTTTCTTCCATCACTACTTGCTCTAACACCAAGGCTGTCTATACTGTAATTAATTCTTTGATTTTCGTCGTAGATATATTTTTTATAATTACAAACTGTTTCACCATATTCAGAAGACACACATTTCTCAATTTCGTTATTATTTTCATCGTATTTATAAGTGATTTGAATATCGCTTCCTTTTAATGAAATTAAATTACCTTTATCATCATACTCATATGAAGTTGTTTCTATTTTACCACTAGGAATATCAGTTTCACTCATCTTTAGATTATAATTAATTTCTTCTAAAGTAGCCCCTTGAGAACCATTTACTTTCCAAGGGCGTTTAATATAATCTGGACTACTACTATTAATTAACAAACCTTCTTTATTGTATAATTTACGATTACTTATTCTTTTCCATAAAGAATTGCCAGAAGTATCAAGACCTATTTCGTATTCAATTATTTCAGAAATATTATTATTTAATACATATCCCCTATTGTCTTTTTCAAATAAATCATATTTTTTTTGAAGATGTTTATTACAGGATGTAACTAGTAATAAAATTACTATGAGTATGACCGCTTTTAATTTCATTCAATATTTATATTTTATTTCTAACAAATATATTACTTTTTTTTATTTCAAAACCTCATTAACGATTTGCTTGATTTTCTTATTATTGATCTCCGATAGGCGCAATTACATTCCGTGCCCACAATACAATAAAAAAAATTAAACCCCTTCCAACAACTCCAACGCCTTATTTACACTTTTCACATTATCAAAAGTCAATAATAAACGTAAGCCGTTTTTGGTTTCTTTTTCTTTCATTTTACACACGGTGCCATTGCGTTGGGCAAATTGTAGTACGTTCATAAAACGATTACTTTGGTAGAAATTACTTTGTTGGTCGCCAATGAAATAACCCACCATTTTACCTTGTTTCATGAGTAAACGTTCAATTCCCATTGCAGTAGCTTTCCACTTGATGCGCACACTATTGAGTAAAGCAATAGCTGGTTTTGGTAAGGCACCAAAGCGGTCAATTAATTTTTGTTCAAATTGTTGTAAGGTAGCTTCGTCTTTAATTTGGCTCAACTCGTTGTATAAATTCAAACGCTCGGTAATGTTATTGATGTATTCATCTGGGAACAGCAATTCAAAATCGGTATCAATTTGAATGTCTTTGACAAACTCTTTGGTTTCAATGTCGTTTTCTTCTTGGTACAAGTCTTTGAATTCGTTTTCTTTCAACTCGTCAATGGCTTCGTTCATGATTTTTTGGTAGGTGTCAAAACCAATTTCGTTGATAAAACCACTTTGTTCACCGCCTAATAAATCGCCCGCACCACGAATTTCCAAATCCTTCATCGCAATATTGAAACCGCTTCCTAATTCGCTAAATTGTTCCAAAGCCGTAATACGCTTTTGCGCTTCACCCGTCATCATCGAATAGGGCGGCGTAATGAAATAACAAAACGCTTTTTTATTACTTCTTCCCACACGACCGCGCATTTGGTGCAAATCA
>CAMDQL010000071.1 GCA_945905915.1 Flavobacterium psychrophilum | reverse complement strand
TATGTTGAATTCACCAACCAGTTTGCCTGTTTTTAGTGAAACTCATATGGCACCTACCGATGATATAGGACAAGTAAACCTGGTAATTGGACAAGGAACAGCAACAGTTGGTAACTTTTCAACCATAAACTGGGGAACTGGAAATTATTATTTAGGTATTGAATTAAACACAGGTTCTGGTTATGTTGCCATGGGAACTACGCAATTATTGAGCGTACCATATGCATTGTATGCGAATAGTTCGGGTAATAGTCAAGCAACAACACCTAATTTAGCTTCAGTATTAGCAGTGAACAATGGTGCTAATAATTTCCAAATTAAAAACTTAGCGGATCCAACGGATGCTCAGGATGCGGTGACTAAAAGTTATCTTATAACACAAATAGCTCAATTACAATCTCAAATTACTGCATTACAAAATACCAATATTACCCCTTTATCTAATGTAACTATTGGCACACAAATATGGAGTACCAGCAACTTGGATGTAATAACCTACAGAGATGGCACGCCCATACCACAAGTTACTGACCCGTCTCAATGGGGAAACTTGACCACTGGAGCATGGTGCTATTATAACAATGACCCTACTAATGATCCAACTTATGGTAAAATTTATAATTGGTATGCTGTTGCTGGAATTCATGATAATGACCCCAATACACCCAATAAATCGTTAGCGCCTTCTGGTTGGCATGTGCCTAGTGATAATGAATGGAATACATTAATTAATTTTCTCGATTCAAATGCTAACGGAGGCTTAACTATTCCTAATGTGGCTGGAAGCGCAATGAAAGAAATTGGAACTACACATTGGTTTAGTCCAAATACTGGAGCTACAAACACTAGTGGATTTTCTGGTCTTCCAGGAGGTTATCGTTTCGTAGACGGAACTTTTGCCGGCATGGGTATCAATGGTTATTGGTGGAGTTCATCAGAAAATGGTGTGGGCGGTGCCTGGTATCGTAACTTAAATTTTGAATCCACTAATGCTAGTAAAATTGGACAAGGCAAAGTACTTGGATACTCGGTGCGTTGCATAAGAGATTAACAAAAATATTAATATGAAAAAAATATTCTACATATTCAGTATTACATTTATAATACTGCAATCGTGTTCTTCTGGAGACAATAGTTCTGAAACAAATAATGATAACAACTCATTACTCGAAAGAAGATGGTATAAAGTTTCAGAAACTTATCAAGGTATTACAAACTACCCCGTAGTATGTAATAATAATGGGCACAGAGATTATGTTGATTTTCTATCTTCGAATATTGCAGATTTTAATTATGTTGCTAGTAGTACAGGTAATAATTGTAGTGACCAATATAGTTTAGAAAAATTCAATTGGATAAAAAATGGCAATACAATTAATTTAAAATTTTTTGGGACTAATGTTACTTCAGAAACTTTAGTAATAACAGAACTAACTTCTACAACACTAAAATTTACTGCTACTAATGCAACTACTAATAACAGTGCAGTAAGAGTTTATAGTTCAAATTAATAACAGCAATCAAGCGGTATTTTGCTTTGATATGATATCTTGTTTCAGTCGCTTTAACAAGCTTCTATTTCAAATCCCCTAACGAATCAACTGTCACATATCGTTCTACGGTAAAACCTTCCGCGTACTCCACTCCTACTAGTCTTCCTAAATCTTTTGCACGGTATTGGATGCTTTCCAAAAAGTTTTTTGAGGCAATGGGTGTAACAGGTTCTTTAGAATTTGGATCATAAAATTGAGAACTATAAGCTTGCACAGCTTCCATTTTTTGAGTCATGAAATCTGAAATATCCACTACAAAATCGGGTTCAATAGTTTGCCATTGAATGTAATGGTACACCACTTTTGGTCGCCAAGGACGTTGTGCTTCTCCGTTGATTTCTGTTTTAATTTGAATCAATCCCGATAAAAAAAAAGCATCGCTAACCAACTTGCTGCCTTTCCCATGATCAATGTGTCGGTCTTGTATGGCGTTGCACAATACAATTTCGGGTTGGTACTTGCGAATCATTTTTATGACTTTTAGTTGGTGATTTTCATCATTTACAAAAAAACCATCACGCATATCTAAATTCTCACGCACTGTGACACCTAAAATTTCGGCAGCTTTAGTCGCTTCTGTATTTCTAATTTCTACCGTTCCACGGGTACCCAACTCACCACGAGTCAAATCGATTATTCCTACTTTTTTCCCTAAAGAAATTTCTTTAGCAATCGTACCCGAACAACCTAATTCTACATCATCTGGATGTGCCCCAAAAGCTAGTATATCTAATTTCATATCTTTTTATTTTGCCTCGAAGGCACTAAGTCACTAAGTTTTTTCTGAACACTGATTACTGACCACTGAACACTATAATATTTCGCATCGTCATGGATTTATTTTCTGTTTCCAAAAACTCCATTTCAGGATTACTATCTTTTGTAATGCCGCAACCCACATAAATATTTACAGCATTATTTACAACTTCTAAACAGCGTAAATTTACAAATAAATCGGTTTGATTGTTTGAATTATATTCGCCTAAAAATCCTGAATAATATGTTCTATCAAATGCTTCATTTTTTTGAATAAAATCTATTGCAAAATCCTTTGGTAAACCACAAACTGCAGGTGTTGGATGCAAGGTCGTAATCAAATCTAATGCCGAAAAATCATCAGTCAATTGTCCGGTAATTATTGATTTCAGATGCGCTAAATTACCAGCTTTTATCGTTTTGGGTTCCGAAATTACTAGATTTTTTACTTTGGAAGCTATTTCAGAAACAATAAAATCGGTTACAAATTGCTGTTCTTCAATTTCTTTGGTATTCCAAATTATAGATTCAGAAAACAATTGTGTTCCTGCCAAGGCAACTGTTTCAAACTGATTTTGATTTATTTTTACTAATCGTTCCGGAGTTGCTCCCATCCATAATCCAATTTTCGGATGAAAAAACATGTAGCGAAAGGCTGTTGGATACGTCGCAATTAAGTTCTGAAAAGTTGCTACAACCGATATTTGTTCTTTCAAAACGATTTTTCGCGATAAAACTACTTTATCGAATGCGCCATTTTGAATTGCAGCAATTCCTTTGGAAACTAAATGTTCAAAAGCCTGTTTTTGATTGGCTTCAGAAGTAAATTTATTGGCTGATTTCTGTTCTAAATTTTCAAAATTTCCTTGTGAGAAAGCACTAATTTCTGTTGGTATACATATTTTTACACCTGCATCAAAAGGAATGAATACAAAACCTGATTGACCTGAAAACGCAACTATTTCAATAGTTTGTTGGACTTGTAAGTTCCAAATACATTCATTTGGTTTAACATAACAAACAAAAGGTTTTTGACCTGATAAAAGCGTGCTTATTTCTTCAAAAAGTTGCATTATTGTCTTCTGGATAAAACCATATTAGTCAATTTACAAAGCGAAATTAATTTTCCCTCTTCATCAACGATTCTAATTTCCCACAAGTGAATACTAGCGCCTTTATGAATAATTTTAGCCGTAGCAGTAACCATTCCTTCTCGTTTGCTTTTTAAATGATTGGCCGAAATTTCAATACCGCGCACTTCCTGTTTTTCAGGATTAACAAACATCAATGAAGCAGCACTACCCACACTTTCTGCTAAAGCTACTGTTGCCCCGCCGTGTAATAACCCCATTGGCTGATGCACTCTAGGATTTACAGGCATAGTTGCCGTTAAAAAATCTTCACCAGCATCGGTGTAAACTATATCTAATGTGTTCATTAATGTGTTTTTACTCCATTCATTACACAATTGCAACATGGTATCTCTATCAAACATGGTATTATTTTTTTTGTAAAATTAATCATTATTGCTAGAATAATATAGAATATTTTTCGTTTTAGTAGATGATAATAGCTGATTTATTTTTTAAAAAATCAAATTAATAAGTACATTTACAAAAATTACATCATACATGCGTCGTTTATTACTTTTAATCTTAGTTGGATTTGCCGTATCGTTAACTTCATGTCGAAATGATTTTGAGTTTGAATCAAGTACCGGAAACCTAAGTTTTTCAAAAGATACCGTTTATTTAGATACTGTTTTTACGAACATCGGTTCAAGTACATATACCTTAAAAGTATACAATAAAAGTGATAAAAATATTTCGATTCCAAAAGTACAATTAGCCAAAGGTGAAGCATCAAAATACCGAATGATGGTTGACGGAATGCCTGGAAAAGTATTTGATAATGTAGAATTGTTAGCAAAAGATAGCATGTTTATCTTTATTGAAGTAACCGCTAATGTAATTGATGCTAATACTACTGATTTTCTGTATACTGATCAAATATTATTTGGAGAAGGATCGAATACTCAAAAAGTGGAATTGGTTACTTTAATACAAGATGCTTATTTTATTTATCCTGGAAGAGTTCAAAATCCTAATGAAAGTTATACGTATGACGAATTAAACTTAGGTCTTGATGGTGATGGAAATCCAGTTACAATTCGTGGTCGTTTTTTAGAGGAAAGTAATCCAATGAACGGAAATGAATTGCATTGGACCAATTCTAAACCCTATGTTGTCTATGGTTATGCCGCTGTTCCATCTAATAAAACATTGGTTGTTGATGCGGGCGCTCGAGTTCATTTTCATGCCGAATCGGGTTTAATAGTTGCCAATAATGCTTCCATTCATGTAAATGGAACACATTCAACTACACCCGAATTAGAAAATGAAGTTATTTTTGAAGGCGATCGTTTAGAACCCGATTTTTCGGAAGTTCCTGGTCAATGGGGAACTATTTGGCTCAGTCAAGGAAGTACTAATAATCAACTATCAAATTTAACGATAAAAAATGCTACCGTTGGATTATTGGTTACTGGAAATGATGGTACAACTTCTCCTACTCTATCTATTGAAAATACTCAGATTTATAATTGTTCGAATGTTGGGATCTTAGCCCGAACAGGTACTATTGAAGGTAAAAACGTAGTAATCAACAAGTCTGGCCAAGCGTCTTTTGCAGGAAGTTTTGGCGGTAGTTATGAATTTACACATTGTACTTTTGCAAATTATTGGTCAACTCCTAATCAAACAGCAGTAGTTTTAGATGATTATATTAAAACAACTTCAGGATATACAATTGAACCTTTACTAAAAGCAAATTTTAAAAATTGCATCATTTACGGATCTAGTAATTTATCAATAAATTTGCAAAAGAAAGGTACAACAACACCTTTTAATTACCATTTTGACCATTGCTTAATAAAATTTATAGATTATAGTAATCTGTTTACTTCCAATCCATTATATCAATTTTCAAACACTAATTTATATACCTCTTGTCTTATTGCAACCAATAGTTCTATCAATAAACCTGATTTTGAAAATCCAACAAATAACTTGTTAAGAATTGGCCAAAATTCCGCGGCTAAAGGCACTGCAAAAACACAAAATTCAACCTTTAATGATCTATTAAATCAGAATAGAACTGGCGCAACGGATATGGGTGCATACAATTGGGCCTTATTTGATTAAATTTTATCTATTTCGTAGGCGTTAAATTTTGTTTGTTCAAACAATTAAAATAAATTTGCACTTACAAACAACAACACACCCGAGGCGAAGCCGAATTGTACGGAGCGCAGCGGAATAAAATAACTACACAATGATTCATTTCTTCGGAAACCAATCCAATACTGTTTTTGCGATACAAACGCAAAACGAAATTTCATCAGATGATTGCAACAAATTAAACTGGCTTTTTGGCAACGCACATAAAATTGAAAAATCCGTACTTACGGATTTTTTTGTTGGTCCTCGTGCCGCAATGATTACTCCTTGGAGTACAAATGCCGTTGAAATTACTCAAAATATGGGTATTTCAGGAATTATCAGAATTGAAGAATTTGAGAAAGTAAGTTCAGATTTTAATGATTTTGATCCGATGTTGTTCCAAAAATATTCCGAATTAAATCAAGAAATTTACACAATACATATTCAACCCGAACCTATTTTAGAAATTGACGATATTGCATCGTACAACAAAACGGAAGGTTTGGCATTGAGCGCTGAAGAAGTTGATTATTTGAATAACCTTTCTACTAAATTAGAAAGAAAATTAACCGATTCTGAAATATTTGCCTTTTCACAAGCTAATTCAGAACACTGCCGTCATAAAATTTTCAACGGAACATTTATTATTGATGGCGAAGAAAAACCAACATCGTTATTTAAATTAATTAGAAAAACATCTGAAACCCATCCAAATGAAATCGTTTCGGCCTATAAAGATAATGTGGCTTTTGTAAAAGGTCCAAAAGTCACACAGTTTGCACCAAAAAGTGCTGACAAACCAGACTTTTACGAAGAAAAGGAATTTGATTCGGTACTTTCGTTAAAAGCAGAAACACATAATTTTCCTACAACTGTTGAGCCTTTTAATGGCGCTGCAACGGGTTCGGGAGGAGAAATTCGTGACCGTTTAGCTGGTGGACAAGGTTCGTTGCCTTTGGCAGGAACAGCGGTGTATATGACTTCTTATTCTCGTTTAGCAGAAAACCGCCCTTGGGAAACCGATATGGCAGCACGCCCTTGGTTGTACCAAACTCCAATGGATATTTTAATTAAAGCCTCAAATGGTGCATCCGATTTTGGAAATAAATTTGGACAACCGTTAATTACAGGTTCTATTTTAACTTTTGAACACGAAGAAGCAGCACGCAAATTAGGTTACGATAAAGTAATTATGCAAGCAGGTGGAATTGGATATGGAAAATTAGACCAAGCGATAAAAAAGAAACCAACAGCAGGTGATAAAATTGTCATTCTGGGTGGTGAAAATTATAGAATTGGAATGGGTGGTGCAGCAGTTTCCTCAGCAGACACAGGTGCTTTTGGTTCAGGAATTGAACTAAATGCTATTCAGCGTTCCAATCCAGAAATGCAAAAACGTGCTGCCAATGCCATTCGTGGATTGGTGGAAAGCGATAACAACCCGATAGTTTCAATTCACGACCACGGTGCCGGTGGACATTTAAATTGTTTATCGGAATTGGTAGAAGAAACAGGAGGTTTAATCGATTTAGATAAATTACCTGTGGGCGACCCTACCCTTTCTGCGAAAGAAATCATCGGAAACGAATCGCAAGAAAGAATGGGATTAGTTATTGGACAAAAAGACATCGAAACGTTACAACGCATTGCCGATAGAGAACGTTCGCCAATGTATGAAGTGGGTGATGTAACCAACGACCATCGCTTTACATTTCAATCCAAATCAACGGGATTAAAACCAATGGATTATGCTTTGGAAGACTTTTTTGGAAGTTCGCCAAAAACCATAATGAACGACAAAACAATTACTAGAAATTATAGTAATTCAGAATATAATACAAATGAAATTCCAACCTATTTAAATCAGGTACTACGATTAGAAGCCGTGGCTTGTAAAGATTGGTTAACCAATAAAGTAGACCGTTGTGTAGGTGGAAAAGTAGCCAAACAACAATGTGCAGGTCCGTTACAATTGCCTTTAAATAATGTAGGTGTAATGGCTTTAGATTATAAAGGAAAAGAAGGAATTGCCACTTCTATTGGGCACGCTCCTATTTCAGCTTTAATTGATCCGGTAGCAGGAAGTAGAAATGCCATTGCAGAATCTTTATCAAATTTAGTTTGGGCACCATTAAAAGACGGTTTAGCTTCGGTTTCTTTATCGGCAAACTGGATGTGGGCGTGTAAAAACGAAGGTGAAGATGCCCGTTTATACGAAGCCGTAAAAGGATGTTCGGATTTTGCTATCGAATTGGGAATCAATATTCCAACAGGAAAAGATTCCTTATCAATGAAGCAAAAATACCCAAATGACGAAGTAATTGCACCAGGAACGGTTATTATTTCGGCAGCTGGAAATTGTTCAAATATCACTAAAGTAGTGGAACCTGTTTTGCAACGAAATGGCGGAAACATTTATTACATCAATTTATCACAAGATACATTTAAATTAGGAGGTTCTTCATTTTATCAAACGCAAAATAAAGTAGGAAATGAAACGTCAACTATTAAAGACGCTGCGTTTTTCAAAAAAGCATTCAACACCTTACAAGAGTTAATTAAAAGCAGAAAAATTAAAGCCGGACACGATATTGGAAGTGGTGGATTGATTACCACTTTATTAGAAATGTCATTTGCAGAAGTAGGTTTAGGAGCATCCTATGATTTAACCGTCTTAGGTGAAAACGATGCTGTTAAAACGTTATTTAATGAAAATATCGGAGTCGTTTTCCAAGCTGATGCTGAAGTTGAAGCTACATTTAAAGCTAACGGTATAACGATACATAAAATTGGAACCGTAATTGAAGGCGATGTGGTTTCTATTACTAATTTTAATGATTCATTTAACTTCTCGATAACTGAAACCAGAAAAACTTGGTTTGAAACCTCGTATTTATTAGACCAAAAACAAACGAAGAACGGAAAAGCCAACGAACGCTTTGATAATTTTGATAAACAAGCATTACAATTTACATTTCCATCGCAATTTGATGGTAAATTACCTGTAATTCCTGCTGGTACAAGACCAAAAGCTGCTATTATTCGTGAAAAAGGAAGTAACTCCGAACGAGAAATGGCAAATGCAATGTTCTTAGCAGGATTTGATGTAAAAGACGTTCATATGACCGATTTAATTTCGGGAAGAGAAACGTTAGAAGATATTCAGTTTATTGGAGCCGTTGGTGGTTTCTCTAATTCAGATGTTTTAGGTTCAGCTAAGGGTTGGGCAGGTGCCTTTTTATACAATGAAAAAGCAAACACCGCTTTAAAAAACTTCTTCAAAAGAGAAGATACACTTTCTGTAGGAATTTGTAACGGTTGCCAATT
>CAMDQL010000070.1 GCA_945905915.1 Flavobacterium psychrophilum | reverse complement strand
GAACCTTTTCCACCATGAATAAATGCCGTACTTACAATTGCTGTAACACCTTTAGTAGCGCATAATTCTTTTAATTTGTCATATTCTGCTTGGGTATCATCTGGGAAAGCATTAATACAAACCACAGGATTCAATCCAAATTGTTGCATATTTTCGATGTGCTTTTCTAAATTACAAAAGCCTTTTTCAATAGCGCTTACGTTTTCTGTTTTGAAATCTTCCGCTATTAATCCTGCGTGATGTTTTATAGCTCTAATTGTTGCAACTAAAACAACCGCATCAGGTTTTAAACCACTTTGTTCGCATTTAATATGTAGAAACTTCTCAGCACCTAAATCAGCACCAAAACCTGCTTCTGTTACAACGTAATCACCAAGAGATAATCCCATTTTAGTTGCAATAGCTGTATTGGTTCCTTGTGCAATACTGGCAAATGGTCCACCATGTAAAATAGCTGGATTTCCGTCGATGGTTTGGACTAAATTGGGTTTAATTGCATCTTTCAATAAAGTTGCCATTGCTCCTACCACATTTAAATCTCTTGCAAAAATAGTTTTTCCGTCAAGGGTTTTCCCAACGAATATATTTCCTAATCGGAATTTTAAATCTGCTAAATCTTTCGCCAAACATAAAATCGCCATGACTTCTGATGCAGGAGTAATATTGAAACCGTCTTCGCGCATGATTCCATTCGCTTTAGCGCCAACTCCAATAATAATTTGGCGCAACGAACGATCATTCATATCCATCACCCTTTTCCATGCTATCGATTTTGGGTCTAGATTTAAGGAATATTTGGTGTTTTGTAAATTATTATCAATCACCGCCGAAAGTAAGTTATTCGCCTTTTCAATTGCCGAAAAATCGCCTGTGAAATGCAAATTGATATCTTCCATTGGCAACACTTGCACATAACCACCACCAGCTGCTCCACCTTTTAAACCAAAAACAGGCCCCAATGAAGGCTCGCGTAAAACCGCAATCGCTTTTTTACCAATATAATTCAAACCATCCGTCAAACCGATAGACATGGTGGTTTTTCCTTCCCCATATTTAGTAGGCGACATAGCTGAAACTAAAATTAGTTTTCCTTTAGGATGTTCTTGTTGCAAATGAAGTGGTAATTTAGCTTTATACTTACCGTAATATTCTAAATCGTCTTCTTTAATATTTATTTTTTTGGCAATTTCTTTGATATGAGACATCGTTGCATTTTGTGCAATTTCAATATCTGATGGAAATGTAGGCATGTTATTGTGTTTTAATTTAGGGTAAAAGTTGTGATTGTGATAGTAAAAAAGACCTGCATGGTTATAGAAACCTTGCAGGCCAAAAATTTATTCTAACGACAATGTGATTTGTCCGTCTTCATCTAATTCGGTTTGAATATCGTCTGAAAGATTACTTTCATCTGAAACTTCCATTTCTTCAGGAACTATTTCTTCCGGTTCTTCATACGGTAATGATTCTAATAAATTGATTTGTTTCAATTTATCTGCGGTCAATTGATTACCTAAAGCTTTAATTCCTTTAACAGCTATAAATTGCTCTAAGTCAATTGTTTGATTATCTTTTTGAATTCCTTTTACTTTGGTAAAAATTACCTCAGCAACCGGACGCCAATCAGTTGAAACTATTTCTAATTGTGATTTCTCATGTTCAGTGATGAAGATTTCTTCTTTGTTTTCATTTTCAACTAAGAAACGTTTCACAAAATAACGGTCTTTTTCGCCACAATAATAAATACATGAAACCGGCTTATTTGGATTCCATTTCTCCAACACAATCATATCTTCTTCGAAATGCGTAGTCAATTCTGGAATAATGGTTTTTAGTTTTCCCGATTGATTCACAATCAATAAACGATCATTTGGGCGGAATTCACCTAACAACTCTCCTCTTCCATCGACATTCAAGCGCTGTACCGTATCATCAAACCAAACTTTTCGTGGTCGCAGCGTTGAAATTCCTTTCTCTTTTAACTCAATTTTTTTGATTGGATATTTGGTTACCGTATTTCCACGAGAAGCTCTTCCCTTGATAGCAATATCAGTGAAATCAACATCCCATTTTAGTTTTTTCACGCTACCTACTTGACGTAATAAAATCGTTACTACTTCGGCTTCACCATTTGGATTGGCAGAAAAATACAGTACCATGGAACCTTTATTTTCTTGTGTTAAATCGTAAAATTTATCACGAGTAACACCCGAAACATTGAAGCGTTTTATAAAAGTAGAACCGTTATTACCATCACGATACATCATGTTGTAAATTGTTCTTTTGTCGTTTTTATCAAAAACAGTAATATGAATAATGTCTTTTCCAACGAATTTTTTGTCATCCACTTTTGCTACCATCATTTTTCCATCGCGAAGGAATACAATTACATCGTCAATATCCGAACAATCAGCAACATATTCGTCTTTCTTTAAACCCGTTCCAAAGAACCCTTCTTCCCGATTTACATATAATTTTGTATTTCTTAAAACTACTTTTGTAGCCTCAATAGTATCAAAACTTCTTAATTCTGTTTGGCGCTCGCGCCCAATTCCATATTTATCTTTTAATCTTTGAAAGAAATCTATCGTGTACTCAATAATATGGTCCAAATGGTATTTCACTTGTTCCATTTCGGCTTCCAATTTCGAAATTGCATCATCCGCTTTATCCGAGTCGAAACGCGTAATACGAATCATTGGAATTTGCGTCAATTTTTGTAAATCATCATCATTAATATCACGAACAAACGATTTTAAAAATGGCTCAAATCGGTCATACATATATTTATACAATGATTCTCTGTCGGAATACAATTTGAAGTCGATATACATTTCTTCACGAATGAAAATCTTTTCTAAGGTAGAGAAATGCCATTTATTTTCTAATTCGTCCAACTGAATTTCCAATTCGCGTTTAAGCAAATCAACCGTTCTGTTGGTCGAAATTTTTAACATATCTGAAACACCGATAAACAAAGGCTTATGATTTTCAATCACACAACCTAGAGGCGCAACCGAAGTTTCACAAGCGGTAAACGCATACAATGCATCAATGGTTTTATCAGGAGAAACGCCCGGCGGAAGGTGGATTAAAATTTCAACCTCAGCAGCCGTGTTGTCTTCAATTTTCTTGATTTTGATTTTCCCTTTTTCGTTGGCTTTCAATATACTATCAATTAACGTTGACGTATTGGTTGAAAACGGAATTTGAGTAATAACCAAAGTTTGTTTGTCAAATTGCCCAATTTTTGCACGCACACGCACACGACCACCGCGTAATCCATCATTATAATTGGAAACATCCGCAATACCAGCCGTTGGAAAATCGGGAAATAAGGTAAAAGGTTTCCCTTTTAATATTTTGATAGAAGAATCTATTAGTTCGTTAAAGTTGTGCGGTAACACTTTTGTCGACAAACCTACGGCAATACCTTCGGCTCCTTGTGCCAACAGCAATGGAAACTTCACCGGAAGATTAATCGGTTCCGCACGACGACCATCATATGACATTCCCCATTCGGTGATTTTTGGCGAATACAACACATCGTGACCAAATTTTGAAATTCGGGCTTCAATGTATCGGGAAGCAGCAGCACTATCTCCTGTTAAGATATTTCCCCAGTTTCCTTGCATGTCGATGATTAGGTCTTTTTGCCCAATTTGTACCATGGCGTCACCAATACTCGCATCTCCATGAGGGTGATACTGCATGGTGTGCCCAACGATATTCGCTACTTTATTGTAACGACCATCATCTAACTCTTTCATAGAGTGCATGATACGACGTTGCACGGGTTTAAACCCATCTTCAATGGCCGGAACTGCACGTTCTAGAATTACATACGAAGCGTAGTCCAAAAACCAATCTTTGAACATTCCTGTAACCTTGGTAATGGTGTCTTCTGGGTTTTCGTTATTTTCGTAAAAATGATGTCCCGTTGAAACGTGAATATCATCAAAACCTTCCTCGTTAGTAGAATGGTCTTGATAATCGAAATTTTCGTCTTCGTTTGGAATGATGTTTTCTTCTTCTTCGTCTTTCATTTTTATGCTGAATTATTTTCAGTATGCTTTTTTACTTTAAATCACTGCTCACTAAAAACTGAACACTGAATACTAATTTTTTTCCACCACATCCAATTCCACTTTCAAATTGTTGATGATAAACTCTTGTCGGTCTGGGGTATTTTTACCCATGTAGAATTCTAACAAGGTTTCAATTGAAGTGGCTTTATCTAACATAACAGGATCTAATCGAATGTCTTGCCCAATGAAATGCTTGAACTCGTCTGGCGAAATTTCCCCTAATCCTTTGAATCGGGTGATTTCTGGTTTTGGTTTTAGCTTTTCAATGGCATCAACTCTCTCTTGATCCGAATAACAATAAATCGTTTCTTTTTTATTTCGCACACGGAACAAAGGTGTTTGTAAAATATACAAATGACCGTCTTTAATCAACTCTGGAAAAAACTGCAAGAAAAACGTGATTAATAACAAGCGAATATGCATTCCATCGACATCGGCATCGGTTGCAATTACGATATTATTGTAACGCAAATCGCCCATGTCTTCCTCAATGTTTAGTGCGGCTTGTAATAAATTGAATTCTTCGTTTTCGTACACAATTTTCTTAGTCATTCCATACGAGTTCAAAGGCTTACCACGTAAACTAAAAACCGCTTGCGTATTCACATCACGACTCTTTGTAATCGAACCCGAAGCCGAATCTCCCTCGGTAATAAAAAGCGTACTTTCTAAACTTCTTGGATTTTTTGCATCGGTTAAATGCACACGACAATCGCGTAATTTTTTATTGTGAAGACTGGCTTTTTTAGCACGGTCTTTGGCTAATTTTCTAATGCCTGACAATTCCTTACGTTCGCGTTCGGCTTGTAAAATCTTACGCAATAACGCATCAGCAACTTCTGGATTTTTATGTAGGAAATTATCTAACTTAGTTTTGATGAAATCGTTTACAAACGAACGCACCGAAGGGCCATTCGGACCAATATCGGTTGAACCCAATTTGGTTTTGGTTTGCGATTCAAACACCGGTTCTTCCACTTTAACTGCAACCGCCGAAACAATCGATTTACGAATATCCGACGCTTCAAAAGGTTTGTTGTAAAACTCTTTGATGGTTTTTACAATTGCTTCACGAAAAGCACCTAAATGCGTTCCTCCTTGCGTAGTATTTTGTCCGTTAACAAACGAATGGTATTCTTCTGAATATTGCGATTTACTGTGCGTAATCGCTACTTCGATATCTTCACCCAACAAATGAATCGTTGGATACACCATATCATCTTCGTGAATCGCTTCTTCTAATAAATCTTTTAAACCGTTATCTGAAAAATACTTTTCACCGTTGTAAAAAATGGTCAATCCTGTATTTAGATAACAGTAATTTTTGAGCATCTTAATGACATACTCGTTTCGATATTTGTAGTTCTTAAAAATCGCTTCATCAGCAATAAACGAAACTTTGGTTCCTTTACGCTTAGTTGATTCTTGAACATCTTCTTCTAACGTTAGATTTCCGGCAGAGAATTCCGCTGCTTTTTGTTGGTTATCGCGCACCGATTCTACTCGGAAATAATTAGAAAGTGCATTAACTGCTTTGGTTCCGACACCATTTAAACCAACCGATTTTTTGAAGGCTTTGGAATCGTACTTTCCACCCGTGTTCATTTTAGAAACAACATCAACGACTTTTCCTAGCGGAATACCTCGACCATAATCGCGTACCGTTACAAGTTTATCTTTAATAGTAACTTCGATGGTTTTTCCGGCACCCATGACAAATTCATCGATACAGTTATCCAATACTTCTTTTAATAAAATATAAATACCATCATCGGGCGACGAACCATCACCTAGTTTTCCGATATACATACCGGGACGCATACGAATGTGTTCTTTCCAATCCAGGGAACGTATATTGTCTTCGGTATATTGATTTTGATCTAACATAAACAGAATTTGGATTTTGTGCTAATGTAAAGGAATTAGCCCAATTTTAAAAACAGAAGTGCTATAACTTATTGACATATTTACAAACAAAAAAACCGTTGAATTGCTTCAACGGTTTTTTCTATGTTCTTTACTCTATTTTCTATTTTCTTAGATTACACGTTAAATCGGAAATGCATCACATCGCCATCTTTTACAATGTATTCTTTACCTTCCACTCTTAATTTTCCTGCTTCTTTTACTTTAGCTTCTGAACCGAAATTTGAGAAATCTTCAAATGAAATAACTTCTGCACGAATGAAACCTTTTTCAAAATCGGTATGGATTACTCCGGCTGCTTTTGGTGCGGTATCTCCGATATTGATTGTCCAAGCACGAACTTCTTTAACTCCAGCCGTGAAATAGGTTTGTAATTTTAATAATTTATAAGCTGCACGAATCAACACTGCCGAACCTGGTTCTGTTAATCCCATGTCTTCTAGGAATACCTGACGCTCTTCATAGCTTTCTAATTCGGTGATATCGGCTTCTGCTCCTACGGAAAGAATGATTACTTCTGCTTGTTCGTCTTTTACCAATTCGCGAACTTGGTCTACATATTTGTTTCCGTTTACTGCCGAAGCTTCGTCTACGTTACACACATATAAAACAGGTTTGGTTGTGATTAATTGGAATTCTTCCATCAAATCCACTTCATCTTGATTTTGAGGAACAACCGTACGAGCCGATTTTGCTTCCATCAAAGTCTGACGAATTCTGTCTAACAATACTTTTTCAACTTGTGCTTCTTTATTTCCAGTTTTCGCAGCGCGATTGGTTTTTTCTAAACGCTTTTCAACCGTTTCTAAGTCTTTCAATTGCAATTCGATATCGATTGTTTCTTTATCACGAATTGGATTTACATTGCCATCAACGTGAACAATATTATCGTTATCAAAACAACGTAAAACGTGAATAATGGCATTACATTCTCTAATATTTCCTAAGAATTGATTTCCTAATCCTTCACCTTTACTGGCTCCTTTTACCAAACCTGCGATATCAACAATATCAACTGTTGCCATTTGAACACGTTCTGGTTTTACCAATTCCTCTAAACGAGAAATACGAGGATCGGGAACGTTTACAACACCAATATTGGGTTCGATAGTACAAAACGGAAAGTTAGCACTTTGCGCTTTTGCGTTTGATAAACAATTAAATAAAGTTGATTTTCCAACATTTGGTAATCCTACAATTCCTGCTTTCATATTTTAGATTGCCACCAAGGCACGAAGGCTCAAAGTGTATTTTAAGTTATTTTTCTATTTTAATTATTTAAGTCTGAGTATTTTTAACTTAAATTTTACTCATTATGTAAAAAAGCTTGTCTGTTTAACAATGTTTCTTCGCTTTCTACATGATTATCATCGGGAACACAACAATCAACAGGGCAAACGGCAGCGCATTGTGGTTCTTCATGAAAACCTTTACATTCGGTACATTTTCCTGGAACAATGTAATAAATATCATCTGAAATAGGTGTTTGAGCCGCATCTGAATCAACTTCAGTACCATCTGGTAAAATCACTTTTCCGCTTAATTTTGTCCCGTCTTTATATCTCCAGTCGTCAGCACCTTCATAAATTGCCGTATTAGGACACTCTGGTTCACAAGCTCCACAGTTAATGCATTCGTCGGTTATAATTATTGCCATTTTATTTTGTCTTAATGTTGAAATGTCATAAAGTCAAATGTCATAAATCTTTTTACTTTAAGACGTTAGACTCTCGACATATTATATTATTTTTGTGCAAAATTACAATGTAAACCACATATATACAAGTTACAGATGTTACAAAGTGAAATAAAATCGAGTTTTGTTGAATTAGGAAACTTTTTACGCCAATTTTCTTTAGAAAAAAATACTAAAGAAACTTCGGTGCCACAAAACGATTTATTTTATGATGATTTCATTTCGTTAGTCGAATTATCACAATCGCACAATGGTTGGTTTACTCCAGAGCAAGTCTATTTCAGTATTCAATCTTGGGGAAAAGCCTTATCTGAAACCAACCTAAATCAGTGGCTTTCTTTGTATGATTTTTCAAAAATAGCACCTAAAAAAATTGGATTAGTTTTAGCAGGAAATATCCCGTTAGTTGGTTTTCATGATTTTCTTTCGGTATTAATTTCGGGTCATGATGTGCTCGTAAAAACTTCTTCAAGCGACCAACATTTATTGAAATTTTTAGCTAAATATTTGATTGCTATTCAACCTGTACTTAACTCAAAAATAACATTTGTTGAAGGAAAATTAGAAGATTTTGATGCGGTAATAGCCACCGGAAGCAACAACACAGCACGTTATTTTGAATATTATTTTAAAGACAAACCTAGTATCATTCGTAAAAATAGAAATTCGATCGCTGTTTTAAATGGAACAGAAACTCATGAAGAATTAGTTGGTTTAGGTGAAGATATTTTTAGATATTTTGGTTTAGGGTGTCGTAATGTTTCTAAACTTTTTGTGCCAAAGGATTATAATTTTGAAGCATTTTTTAAAGCCATGTTTGAATATCGCGAAGTAATTCAATATGAAAAATATGCAAATAATTACGATTACAATAAAGCGGTTTTCTTAATGAGTAACTTTCAACTATTAGATAATGAGTTTTTAACTATCAAAGAAGATACGAGTTACTCCTCGCCTATTTCTTCCGTTTTTTATGAGTTTTACGAAAATTTGGAAGAAATTAAATCACGATTAAGTAATGATGCAGATCAAATTCAATGCATCGTTTCAAAAGATCTTATTGAAAATTCAATTATTTTTGGACAAACCCAACAACCAAAACTTTGGGATTATGCCGATAATTTAGATACTTTGGCCTTTTTATCAAAAATATAATTACTTTATTTGTGTTTATTTACAAAATCTACAACGTTTTCGTTAATAACATACTTTAATTATTATTAAAATATAACTCGATTTTAAATTGCGATTTCCGAAATTTGCTT
>CAMDQL010000069.1 GCA_945905915.1 Flavobacterium psychrophilum | reverse complement strand
CACAGTATTTTTCTAAGTGGTTTAAATCCCATTGTAAAATGTCGCCTTCAGAATATATTTTGAAAAACAAATCGAAGAATTAAATAATTGATAAAAAATAATTACACCCAACGGGTAAGGATATAATATTATTCCACCACAATCGTTACCGTGTCTGTATTTCTGTTATAAGTATATTCACTAGCTGATGAAGTGCTATTGTATATATAACCAGAACCTGAATAATTTTTATCGCTTAATCTAGTTCCCAATAAAGTTACTACGTAGGTCCCTGGAGTACCAAATTTATAGGAATAAGTCAAATTATATCTGTTTATAGCTACACCAGTAGAAAATCCACCTGCAGGAGTTAATAATACACTTAAATTTGTAAAATAGGTGTCCACTAGGTTTTGGCAATTAGCAAAAGTTTTGAGTGTTGGCATTAATTCTCTAATTCTAATTGCTGCAGTATCTTTATAATACGATTGGTCTACTAAGTTCTGTAAGCCAGTAATTATAGCATTAGAATTAAGTGGTGTATTGGGATTTGCAATATTATAAGCTGCAATTTCAGTAGTCAAAATAGGAATCCAAATATCTAACTTGGCTTGTGTTAGCACATAACTTTCATCATCAATTGTTCTACCACCTGTAATTACTAAATAACTTTTTGTAAAATCGTGACTGGCATCTCCTGTATAAACAACATAGGTTTCGGCATTACCAGACATTTTGAAGGTTACAGTTTCATCAACAGCTACTACTGTTTTATCAGCTTCTATGCTAACCCATGTGTCTAAATCATCTTTTTCACAGGAAGCGAATAAGAACAAAATCGATAAAAGCTTTAAAATACTTATTGAATATTTGGTTTTCATACTATTTATTTTTTTTAATTAATTATATCCAGGATTATTTGGACCTATAGATGGATTTGCCAGTCTCTCAGCATTTGGTATTGGAAGTAACATGTGAAAATCTTGAACATTGGAAGTAATTTTATTCCATTCTTCAGTTTGTCCATTATTTCCGGAGCTATTTCCAATCCAATATCTTTTCCATAAAATTGTTGTAGTTGAAGGCGGTTGTGTAATTCCAGGTAGAGGAGGCCATTGAACTACAGGTACTTCTAATGACTTTGCATTCATTTTATTAATCATATTTCGCAAAGTAGTCTTTAGGGAACCCCAACGGACTAAATCAAACCATCTTTTGCCTTCTTGACTTAACTCTCTACTTCGCTCATAGAAGATATAATCTCTAAAAGCAGCTTGAGATGAAACCAAAGGATTTGAAAGAGTTAAATTGGCTAAACCAATAGAGTTTTGTAGAATCAAGGTACGTGGTAAAACATCAGCGTGAACCCCTGATGCATTAACATTTCTAGCCCTACTTCTAAGTTGGTTTAAAGCATCTATAGCCGGTTGTGTTGGTCCATTTATTTCGTTTGTTGCCTCAGCATATATTAATAATACTTCTGCATATCTAAATATTGGCCAGTTTACATCGTAATCATTTGTTTGAATTGCGTAGCCAGGACTACGAACCGGATATCGTCTAAATTTTGCAGCAGAAACAGGTTCTTTATCGACAGCACTCAATCTTCTAAACTTACCGGTAGCGGAAACTATTTTAATTCTCGCATCTGTCCATTGCAATCGAACACTATCTGCTTTATCATAATAATATTGGTGATACGGATTCGCTCGTATTGCTCCTTGCGAACCACCAGCGGATAAATTATCGATTCCTGAAGCATCTGAGGGAATCCCCATATTTAGACCAATTGTATTTCCCACCCCTAATCCTGGGGATTTAAATTGTACATCGAAAACAATTTCATCATTATTTTTATTTTGCACTATAAATGCATCTGGAAAATAAGGGCACAATATATATCTATTTGCATCTATTACTTCTTTAGAATATCTGGCTGCAAAAGTAAAATCTGCTATACCATCTCCTGTATTATCCCTTCTTGCCATACTCCCTTTTGTTAGGTATATACTAGCTAGTAAAGTTTTAGCCGAATCTTTAGTAGCATGTCCTGCTAAACCGGAAGTTTTTACTTTTAAATATTCCACACAATATTCAAGATCTTCAATTATATTTTCATATATTGTAGCAACAGGAGTTCTAGGAATATTTAGATCATTCAATGAAGTGGTTTCTGAATATTTGTAAGGGACATCTCCAAAATATCGAATCAAATTAAAGTACAATAACGCTTTAATGAATTTTGCTTCTGCCACTAAAGTATTTCTTTCATCAACATCCATATCAATACTTGGAATTTTAGATATCGCTATATTAGCTCGATTTATTCCCTTATAATGATCTCTCCAAATAGGCAAAATTACTTCAACGTTGTCGGCTGTGAAATTGAATGTGTTTAATCCCGAAAGCGGTACTTTAGATCCAGCATTATGTTCATCTGTAGAAAAAAGAGTTTGGCTTTTTCCATACACACCTTCTAGATGCAACGAACTATATACACCTACAATTGCAGCTATGGCATCGGCTTCTGTTTTGAATGAATTTTCAATTGAACGATCTGAAACAGGAACTTCTTCTAATAATTCGCTACATCCTACAAAACCTGAAACCAATACAACAAGAAATAAATATTTGATTTTATTTTTCATTTTTTCATTTTTTAGATTAAAAATTAAGTGAAAGACCCAATGTAATGGAAGTGCTACGTGGATAACTACCAAGATCTACACCTCCTCCAACTCTACCAGCTGTTCCTCCTATTGCATTAACTTCTGGATCAAACCAAGAATATCTAGTAAGCATAAAGGGATTGTTTATCCTGGCAAACAGTCTAAATTTATTTAAATTTAAATTTTCTACGATTGATTTAGGCATTGCATATCCTAATGTTATGAAATCACATTTTAAAAAAGAGCCATCTTCCACATAAGCACTTCGAAATAAAGACGAATAAGCTCCATTACCATTTTCACCATGAAAAGTACCGGTAGGATTATAGGCTGCACTATAAGAATTATCGGACATAGATTTTAATGTATTCCAATTATCAATACCTCCCTTATCTAAATTTCCAATATTTCCATTTATTACGTCATTACCATAAGAAAAGCGTAAAAAGAAACTAAAGTCAAAATTTTTATAAGTAAATTCATTATTCAAACCTCCAATAAAATCTGGATTTGTATTAGCAATTGGCACTTTGTCATAAGTATTAATTATACCATCTCCATTGACATCATAAATTTTTACTTGTCCGTTATTAAAATCATCTTCAATTAAAACATCTTGTAAAGGGCTATTTGCCGCTTCTGTTTGATTGTTAATAATTTGATCTTCAATGTATCCATAATAAATACCAGTTGATTGTCCTACACGAAGTAATATTTCATTCATGAATTTACTTGGAAAAATATTAGCATTAAAAAAAAATTCATCCTTATCCCCTAAATTTAGCACCTTATTTCTATTTATTGAAAAAGTAAAATCAGATCTCCATTTAAAATCGCTATTATCAATATTGATTGAATTAACGGTTAATTCAAAACCTTTATTACTAAAAGATCCAATATTTTTTAAAGCAGTTTCATATCCAGAGGACAAAGGCACTTGAACTTCTAACAATAAATCGGTTGTTTTTTTAGAATAAACTTCAGCAGTAATGTTTAAACGATTTTTAAAAAAACCTAAATCAATACCTAAATTGGATTGCGCAGTAGTTTCCCATTTTAAGCCAGGATTAGAGATATTGCTCTGAGCTATTCCTGAATAAAACACATCATTAAATACATAATTTGCTGCCCCAATTAAACCTATTGAGCTATATGCAGGTATCTGGTTGTTACCTGTTACGCCATACGATGCTCTCAACTTGAAATTATCAAAAACATTCATATTTTTGATAAATGACTCCTCCGATACTGTCCATCCTAAAGCAACAGAAGGAAAATAACCCCACTTATTCTCTTTCCCAAATTTTGATGAACCGTCTGCTCTAATGGAAGCAGTTAAAAGGTATTTATTATTATAACCATAAGCCACTCTTCCTAAAAAAGACATTAAGTTATCTCTTGCTATATTATTTCTAGGTAAAGTTGCTATAGTTGCACTTGACAAATCATTAAAACCATTTGTTTGATTACTAAAACCTGTTGCTCCTCCAGTGAATATACTTTTTAGATTATCTGAAAATTCTCCAACTGCAGTAGCATTAATATCGTGATTATCTATTACTTTCTTATAACTTAATCGAGTTTCAAATACTTGATTTATAGCTTCAATTTTTTCAAATTCTGCTATTCCATTTTGCCGATATCCTTTCAATACAGTTGAGGGTAAAAATATTTGGTTATTAATATACCCGCGATTGAAACCATAACTAGTATAAAAAGTCAAATTACTATCAAATTTTGTTTCATAAAATAGATTTCCTATAATTCTACTACTTTGAGTTTCATTCTTCACCTCTTTTAGATATCTAATAACATTTTCATTATCTCCAGTGTTTGTTAATGAATCAATTTCAATAGCTCCAAGTTCAAAATCAATAGGCTGAAATGGATTGGTTGAAAAAATTTTTTTAAAAATACCATCGGCATCTTTATCAAGACTTCTTCCGGTATTTTTAGAAAATGCCAGTTTAATATTTGTTCCAATTTTAGTATTTCTTCCTATAGATTGAACTAAGTTCGAATTTAAATTATATCTTTTAAAATTAGTATAAATAACCACACCTTGTTGATCTAAAAAATTTCCTGAAATTTGATAATTTAATCCTTCTTTAGTTCCCCCACCCATGCCAAGATCCATTCTCCGTGTTGAAGCAAGCTGAGTTGCCTCTTTTGCCCAATCTACCCCACGTTCATTTGCATCTTTTTTTTCTTGCCACGTGCTGCTGAAATTCCCAGTGTCATCAGACATTAAATAATTAATTTTATCTTCAATTATTTGTCTATCGAGGTACTCTAAATCAGTAAGTACCCTAGGAAATTTTGATACAAAAGAGGTACACGAACTTAATGTTGCAGTAATTACGGGCTTTCCTACCTTTCCTAATTTTGTTGTGATAATAATTACTCCATTCGATCCTCTTGCACCGTAGATAGCTGTAGCAGATGCGTCTTTTAAAACTTCGATAGACTTGATTTGACCTGGATCTAAATCAGATAATGGATTTGATGACACATTATCATCTGGAATAATTGGGAAATTATCAATTACATATAAAGGCTGATTGCCGCTAGTAAGTGAACTACCACCACGGATAATTGCCCTTACACCTGATCCTAAACCATTATCATTTTGTGTTATTTGAAGACCTGCTACACGACCTGAAAAAGCCGTTTGAAGATCTATTGGATCTCCTTTTTCTATACTCGTTGCTCTTATAGATGAAACTGCTCCTGTTAAATCCTTTTTCTTGACAGTACCATAACCGATTACTACAACTTCATTCAAAACTTCATTTAATTCTCCAAGAACAATTTTTATAAAATTTCCCTGTATTTTGACTTCTTTTTTGTCAAAGCCTAAACTTGAAACAATTAAGACATCACCGAATTTTGCGTTTATTTTAAAAACCCCTTCAAAATCGGTTAAAACCCCTGTTTTAGTTCCTTTGACAACTACATTAGCTCCTATCAAGGGTAAACCTTTATCATCATTAACAACTCCTTCAATCGTATTTTGGGAAAACGAGGTTAAGAAAGATGTTAAAAATATAATTGTTAATAATTTAAATTTCATATTTTTTTGGTTTATTAATAAGTTGTTTTTTTTAAACAAATTTGAATAAATATAAATTTAAATACTGTAAAAATAAATTTTACAAAAGTTAAATTTAAATTTTATTCCATATAAATAATTAGTTACTATATCAAAATTAAACTTTAAAGACGATTTATAGTAGTACAAAAGTCTCTTTTATAGTGTGAATTCGTCTCAATTAAAACACACTTTGATTTATTTGAATAGTACAAATACTACATATTATCAAAATACAATTGGGTCCATAGTTAAATAGCTATTGAGTAATTGACTTTACTTCAAAAAAAAACTTCCAGTTTCCTAGAAGTTTATTTATTTATTTGAAATATTTGGTCTTTACTCTTTACCTTCTTTTTTTTCTTCAGCTTTAGCTTTCTGAATTTCTAGCTGTGCAGGTGTTAATACTTCTTTAACTTTTTTATTAAGTTCTTTGATTTTTACTTTATTTGCATCAGCATGATCTGGATTTTCCTTGCTGTCTTTTCTCAATATCGATTGTTCTTCAAGAATTGGTTTTAAAAGTGCTTGTTGATCTGTTGTTAAAGATAATTCTGTTGTCATTTTTAGCAACATTTTATCAGCACCACCTTTTTTAGAATCTTGAGCAAATCCGCTTAAACTTGCAGTCAATAAAACTGCGAAAATTAATTTCTTCATTTTTATATTTGTTTTAAAGTTAAAAATTTTAGACTTTCAATAAATAAAAAGGTTTAATCCTTTCATAAATTAAAAAAAGCTATTGCATTGTTTTTATTATTACTGCTGTTATTCTTTTATTATTTTTTTGGTTAAAATTCTTTTTTTCTCTTTAAGAAATACAATATAATACGTCCCTTTTTCTATATTTAGTAGGCTAAGTGAATTGTTTTCTGGTTTATTGACGTTTGAAACTATTTGCCCTATTGAATTATAGATAATAATTTCATCTGAAACAATTTTTTTATCCCAATAAAGCATAGACGATGTTGGGTTTGGGAAAATTAATGTTTCAGCGTTTTCAGAATTATAATCAATAGAAGATAAGGAACCTGTTCGGGTAATATCTATCTCAATGCCATGAAAGATATCATCAATACTATCTGTATTTACTAACATAAAATCAGAACCAAAAACTCCATTTTGGGTAATAATTGGATTTTGTATGGTTACGTTAGTTGTTTTCCATTGATTATCTCCAATACCTGTTATATTTAAGGCAGTCTGTAAGCCAGATGAATTATAATATTTTAGTGCCCAAGTAGAATTTTGATTTTTGTCGAGCCACGTAATTTTAAATGTTAAACTAGCTGGATCTGAAAGAGAAAACACATCGGAATGGAATTTAAAATACATTGTATTTTTGCCACTACTGTTTTGAAAAGATCGCGCAAAACGATCGTATTTAGATGAATTTGAATTTATATTCCCCCTTACCCTAAATAGACCAATTGAAGTTAAATCTGGATTTATTTGAGTTATCCATCTTTCGTAATTCCCTTCTTCAATATTCCAACCTGCATCATTATACGCTGTTTGCTGATCACGTTGATACACTTGTCCTTGAGTGGCCGCAAATACATCATTCATTTGAGCACCTCGGCTTGCATAGGCACTACAAATAGCACTATATCGTGACTGGTTTTGCTGATTGGCTTGACCAAAGATATTAACTGGAAATTTAATAGTATTTTGAGAATTTAATCCTTCATGGAAAATCGAATATGCAGCATCTGCCGTACTAGGATATACTTGTTTGCAATATTTATTAAACATCTTAAAAACATCATGTAATTCTGGTCTTGTTTGGGCTTCATCTAAAGCGCTTTCAGTAACTAGCCAAACAGAAAGACCTGTATTAAGACCGCTTAATGCACCCCAATAAAAGCCTAGTGGAACATTAATTTGGTAATATGGTTTAGTCCATGTTTGATCCATTTCGGCAGCAGAAAACAAATGTAATACTTGTGGATTAACCAGATATGGTGTCCAAGTAGTTTTGAAATCTAATTCGTCTGAAAGATGATGTCCCCTTGCATAAGCCCCACCCTTGGTACCAAATCCATAAGTAACATAATTAGTTACCCATTGCCATTCTGAGGGTTCGTCAACAGGATCAATATTGTTAAAAAGAAGCCCAATTTTGGTGTTATTATCCCCCGTATTAAACGTTAGTCTAAATTTTTCAAATACTTCTAAACGAAAAGTACGCCATTGATTATCGGAAATAGTATAAGAGGAATTAAGAGGCGTTCCCTTATACGCAACTTCATCACCTGTGCATCCCGTTTTTACCTGAACATAAGCAATTTTACTGAATAAGTTTGAAGGAAGTGTTCGTAAGAAATTACCGAAACTTTCTATCATATTGAAATAATACGTTTTATAATCAATATCTAAATAATAAGGATATTGAGTCCAATTTGGATGTTGTGTATCATTAGTAGTCACACTCGGCACACCATTAGCGTAAATCCAAGCTGGGGCATCAGGACCAACTCCTACACTTATGTTTACCATCTGATTGTTAGTGTAAGCTGCTTGTAATATAGTTTGAATCTCAGACCAATCGTATTGATTTGTGTTATTTGGTTGCACATCTTCCCAGTTTACATCGGCGCTTTTGCCTTTTAAATAGTTGTAATCAGTATCAACTGAAATGTCATAGGCATTTGATCTGTCCCAAACGCCATAGGAATTAACTGGTAAAATGGTCGTTTGAGCATGTAAAGAAAGCGTACAGATTATAAATGGAATTATATTTAATAAATAGTTTTTAACTTGTTTTTTCATTTAGATATAATTTAAGCCAACTTATTAAGAAAGATGTAGACGCAGACTTATTTAATATTAAATATCTTATAACGATTTCATGTTCTCGCATAGTTCATCAAATGATTTTTTTCCTTCGTATTTTATGATTTGAGAATGACGACCTTCTAAAAACAAAGGACTTGTTTTTCCAAAAGCTTTCAATTCATATTCTTTAGGTTTATCACCCCAATTGAAAACCCCAAGATAAATATCCTTATCCTTTCGGGCAATTATCAACTCGAACCCATCCTGTTTATTAGTTCCATGTTCCCAAAAATCCAACGGCACGGTTTCTTCCATCGCAGGAAACTCAAAAACTTCTTTCACTAATGCTTTACGTTCTGGGCGAAGTATCATCAAATTATCACTTTGTAATCGGGCAGTGCCGTATAGCATATTAAAATCGGCCCACATTTGAGCTTCATTCATTGTCATGCTGTGTCCGTGTTTTGTATCTTCTTGAGACACTGTTGCGTCTTCGTCTATGGCTTCGCGGAAAACAAGGTAATCAGCATCGCCATTGAAAACTTTACCACTCAGATAAAAGTTACTTAAATTACCTAAACAACGCTCAGGAAAGCTTGGAAGATAGGATTGATGTCGCCACCAGTTCGCATACCGTCCACAAACCCAATAGTTGGTCCAAAAACAGCAGAACAGCCTAAGAAATAGATATCATCTCCCATGGCTTCCCGCATGGTTTTCATTCCCAAACGAAAACGTTCTACCCCTGTGATTGTTGGGTCGTA
>CAMDQL010000068.1 GCA_945905915.1 Flavobacterium psychrophilum | reverse complement strand
GCATCAATGTCTTCAAAAATATCATGAAAACGACTTGCCTGATTTTCATTGGAACAGCACAAATAATTTTTGTAACCATTGAAATGATTCTCGCCCAAATTGTTCAACAACAAATCAAATTGTTTATTAAAAGAAGGTTGCGGTTGTATATGAAATTCGACTTTTTTATCCGTTTTGAAAACCGCATTGGCATGCAATTCAATCACTGAAAAATCGAGTGCGCTTTTTAAAAATTGTTTTTGATTTAGGAATAAATCTTCAGGTGGCGCGTGCTGAATGTCCTTAGATAATTTTTCGAAAGCTTCATTGGCCTTGTCGAATAATTTATCCAATTGTTGTCCTAATAATTCGGTATTCTGAATCACTAAAACCGTTTTTTCGTTGATATAATCAAGGAAACTTTCGCGGTTTTCTTGCAGAAATTTATTTTCAACATTGGGAATAATAGAAATCTTTTTCAGTTTTTCAATTGATAATTGTGTTTCGACATCAAAACTTCGGATGCTGTCGATTTCGTTACCAAAAAATTCGATTCGGTATGGATTATCATTGGAAAACGAAAACACATCGATAATTCCACCACGAACGGAAAATTCGCCCGGCTCGGTAACAAAATCTACGCGTTTGAAATTGTATTCAAACAAGGTTTCGTTAATAAAATCGATCGAAAATTTGTCTTCTATGGATAATTTCAGAGTGTTTTTATCCAATTCTTTTTTGGTAACCACTTTCTCAAAAATAGCTTCTGCGTAGGAAACAATTATTGCGGGTTTTTTTCGGGAATTAATTCGGTTCAACACCTCAGCACGCAACAAAACGTTGGCGTTATCTGTTTCTTCAATTTGATAGGGTCTTCGGTACGAACTTGGGTAAAAAAGTACGTCTTCGGTATTGATTAATTGCTCTAAATCGTTTAAATAATAGGCCGCATCTTCTTTATTGTTGAATAAAATCAGGAACGGAAGATCAGCTTTTTTAAACAACGAATGCATTACAAAAGACAATGAGGAGCCAACCAAACCAGTCATTTGAGACTTTTGGCGCGCTGCGAATGTACTTTCTAAAAGGGCAATCTTGGGTGACTTATCGTAAATAGATATTATGTCGGACTTACTCAAAATGAATTATTTGTTTTTATCTGAAAGTTCCATTTTTTGCTTCATTAAATTGGATCGTGCATTGCGCGTTGTATCTAAAGCTTGCAACATCAAATCTTCTCCTATTTCTTTTGGAATGGCTTTTTTAATGATGATTTCGTCCCATTGGCTATAAAGTCCTTTAATTTCTTCATTTATTTCTGGGATAAGTCTGGCTACTTTTTGTTCTGGAATAATATTCAAATATAAATACATTTCTAGCGATTTTATTTTGGTATTTAAAGTAGTAATGCGACTCAATATTTGAGGCTTATTGTATTCTAATGGAATGGTTTGTGTCAGTGCATCGGCTTTTGAAGCAATGTTTTTCGTTTTTAATTGAAATGCTGATAAAGTCGATTTAGGCTTTTGTAATAATTCTATTTCAAACTGTCTCCACGCATTCCATGTGTTCAAAGTAGTTGTTAGTTCTGGTCGTGCATTAGGCACATTAAATTGCCACATTTTTGAAATATTCTTAAAAACGGCATCATTTTTTTGGGCTATTTTTTGGGCGTCTAATTGTTGTTGCGCATCATTTTGACACGAACTTACTACAAATACAAAAAGAATAAATGGTATTATAAAACGAATCATGATAGAATTTTAAAAAACAAAGGTACAAATGTTTATAAAACAAAAGTATAAAGTGCCTTTATCTTAACACCGATTTGATAAACAATGAAGTATTTTTTAAGCATTTTTGTTAAAGGTTTAAATTTAAGAAGTATAAATTCAAAGTATTTATTTATTGAAAATAGTATTAAAAAACCCATTTTCATTGCTACGAAAACGTTATATTTGTTTCCTATTTTTTATGCTATCAAATGGATACAAAAATTTTAATTATTGGGGCTTGTGGCCAAATAGGTACTGAACTTACTGCAAAATTAAGAGCTACTTACGGTGTAAACAACGTTGTTGCTTCGGATATTCGAAAACTGAATAACGATGTGGTGAATAATGGTGTTTTTGAAGTTATAAACGCTTTAGACTACAATCAAATAGAACATTTAATTGAGCAATATCAAATTACCGATGTGTATCTGATGGCAGCTTTACTTTCGGCAACCGCTGAGAAAAATCCGGCTTTTGCTTGGGATTTGAACATGAATTCATTGTTTCATGTTTTAAATTTAGCAAAAGCTGGAAAAATTAAGAAGATTTTTTGGCCTTCGAGTATTGCAGTTTTTGGCCCTACAACACCGCGACACAATACACCACAATATACCATTATGGAACCTTCCACGGTTTATGGTATCTCAAAGCAGACTGGAGAAAGATGGTGTGAATATTATAACAAGCAATATGGAGTTGATGTTAGAAGTATTCGCTATCCTGGGTTAATTAGTTGGAGCACCGAAGCTGGTGGAGGAACTACCGATTATGCAGTAGACATATACCACAAAGCCATTACCGAAGGAAAATTTACTAGTTTTTTATCGGAAAACACTGAATTACCCATGATGTATATGGATGATGCTATTAAAGCGACCATTCAAATTATGCAAGCGCCTGTTGAGGAAATTAAAATACGTTCTTCGTACAATTTAGCTGCAATGAGTTTCACTCCGAAGCAAATTGGCGAAGAAATTCAAAAACAGTATCCAAATTTTGAATTGAGTTACAAATCTGACTTCCGTCAAAAGATTGCCGATAGCTGGCCTGCAAGCATTGATGATACTTCAGCAAGACAAGATTGGGGCTGGAAAAATGATTTTGATCTGACCACTATGACCGAAGATATGTTCAAAAATTTAAACGAACACATTTACAAAAAATAATTATTTTTTATAAGTACTTAATAAAGCGTCTTCAATAGGCGCTTTTATTTTTACCACTTCATCGGTAGTATCGTTAGGAATTGTCATCGAAAGCACATAATGCTTTATTTTCCATTGTCCGTTTTCTTGCATCAAAACTCCTGAACCGCGACAAATTTTCATTTGCGTACTTAATAATTCATCAAACCAAACTAATTTACCATCTTCACTATAATATATATTACGCTCGATGGCTTTAAAACTCCATGCTTTCCCTCGGTCAAAATACGGTTTTGCAAACGCTTGAAATTGTTTTTTGTTCCAATTTTCAGTTGCATCTGTGCCAATATAAATTGATTCTTCGGCCATGGCGCTAAAATAAGCATCAAAATTAACTTCAGCGGCTGCTTTATGCCATTGATCTAAAAAATAGGTGATTTCTTTTTTTTGGGTTTCACTATTTTGAGCCGACAAAAAACCAGAAAAGAGCATAATAATAAATGATATTTTTTTCATATTTAAATTATTTATTTATCCAAAAATACAAAAAAAATACAAACCCGCTTTATTTAGACTACCTTGCAAAAACTCGTCCTATCGAGAAACAAAAAAATGGAAGATTCTTTTGAAGCTTTAATTGCAAGTTATATAGCTACAAAAGTAGGTATGGTTGAAAATTTTATCGGAACATCATTGAGCAAAAACTTAACCGATACTATTTTGGCACTTCATCAAAAAGAATTGTTAATTCCTGCAGGCGTTGGTAACATTCAAAAATTGCAACACAATCAGTTAATCAGAAAAGACATTATTTATTGGTTAGACCGAAAAAATAATAATATTTATGAGAATGAATTTTTAACCCAAATTGAAGCTTTTATTTGTTATTTAAATGAAAGTTGTTTTGCCGGAATTACGGGTTATGAATTTCATTATTCGTTATATGAAAAAGGCGCTTTTTATCGCAAACATTTAGATCAGTTTCAAGATAATTCGAGTCGGCAATTTTCTTTAATTAGTTATTTGAATTTGGATTGGAAAATAGAAGATGGAGGAGAATTATGCATTTACCAAGAAAACAACATTCAAAAAATTTCACCTACAAATGGTAAAACCATTTTCTTTAAAAGTAACGAACTCGTTCATGAAGTATTAACAACTCAAAAACAGCGATTAAGCATCACCGGATGGTTAAAACGATAAAAAAATACTATTTTATTTAGAATTGTTTTAAATAAGCTATTTTAAGGAAATAAATAACAAACGTTTATCTTTTGATTTTTGAGAATTAAATAATGCAATGTATATTTGTGCCTATTTTATTAACCTTAATATTAAAAGCGATGCAATCGACACAATTTGATTATTTTCCAATCCTAATGCAATTAGGTTTAGCGGTTGGTTTTGTGGTAGGAACCATAATATTTTCAAATTATTTAGGTCCAAAAAGAAGTTCGGAAAGCAAAGACAAAAACTTTGAATGTGGTATCGAGTCTGTTGGAAATGCGCGTATTCCATTTTCTGTAAAATATTTTTTAGTAGCCATTCTTTTCGTCTTATTTGATGTAGAGGTAATTTTCTTGTACCCTTGGGCAGTTAATTTCAAAGAATTAGGCATGGATGGGATGATTAAAATGGTTATTTTCATGTTGTTGCTGTTAGTTGGATTTTTCTATATCATCAAAAAGAAAGCGCTAGAGTGGGAATAAATTAACAATTGTTATGAGTACAAAAACAAATATGGTTGCTCCACCAGAAGGAGTTGTTGGAGAAGGGTTTTTTGCCACAAAACTAAATGATGTTGTTGGTTTAGCAAGAGCAAATTCATTATGGCCTTTGCCTTTTGCCACTTCGTGTTGTGGTATTGAATTTATGGCAACGATGGCTTCGCATTATGATTTAGCAAGATTTGGCTCAGAACGTGTGAGTTTTTCTCCTCGTCAAGCAGATATGCTAATGGTTATGGGAACTATTTCAAAAAAAATGGCGCCTATTTTACGTCAGGTTTACGAACAAATGTCAGAACCTCGATGGGTAATTGCTGTTGGAGCATGTGCTTCATCAGGAGGTGTTTTTGACACATACTCTGTGCTTCAAGGAATTGATAAAGTAATTCCAGTAGATGTTTATGTGCCCGGTTGTCCTCCAAGACCTGAACAAATTGTGGATGGCGTTATGCGATTACAAGAATTAGTAAAAACCGAATCGACAAGACGAAGAAACTCTCCAGAATATATAGAATTATTAGCTTCTTACAACCTATAAAAATGGCTATAGAAACGGCACTTATACAGGAAAAAATAGAACAAAGATTTGCAAACAAGGTGTCAAACTTTGGCATGCAAAAAGATGTTTTTTCTTTTGAAGTCACTTCAGATTCAATTCGCGAAGTGATTCTTTTTCTTAAAGAAGAAGAAGACACCAATTTTCACTTTTTAACCGATTTATGCGGTGTTCATTATCCAGATAATACGACTGACCAACAATTTTGTGTGGTGTATCATTTACACAATTGGATAGAAAATACGCGAATTAGAGTAAAAACCTATTTGAACGGAGCGCAACCAGAAATAGCCTCAATTTCAGACATCTTTTTATCTTCTAATTGGATGGAACGTGAAACATATGATTTTTACGGAATAAATTTCATGGGGCACCCTCAATTGAAAAGAATTCTAAATATGGATGAAATGGTTTCTTTTCCAATGCGAAAAGAATTTCCAATGGAAGATAACGGAAGAACCGATAAAGACGATCGATTCTTTGGAAGAACAGCAAATTGCTAAATAACTATTTATAATTTTTCACATTTATAAAATGTCAGAACTATTATTACCACCTGAGCATCGATATGCTAAAATAATTAATGAAAAACGCAATGATGACGGCAGTGAGTATTCAATACTTAACTTAGGCCCTACGCATCCTGCCACCCACGGAATTTTTCAAAACATTCTATTAATGGATGGCGAACGAATTGTGGAAGCAGAGCCAACCATTGGTTATATTCACCGCGCTTTTGAAAAAATTGCAGAAAATCGCCCTTTTTACCAAATTACGCCTTTAACAGACCGAATGAATTATTGTTCGTCACCTATTAATAATATGGGATGGTGGATGACGGTTGAAAAATTATTGGATATTGAGGTGCCAAAAAGAGCCCAATATTTAAGAGTAATTGTAATGGAATTGGCTCGAATTGCCGATCATATTATTTGTAATTCTATTCTGGGTGTCGATACAGGCGCTTATACCGGATTCTTATATGTGTTCCAATTTAGAGAAAAAATATACGAAATCTACGAAGAAATTTGTGGTGCTCGATTAACGACCAACATGGGAAGAATTGGTGGTTTTGAAAGAGAATGGTCTGACGAAGCTTTTAGAAAATTAGACGTATTTCTAGAAGAATTTCCAGTGGCTTGGAAAGAATTTGAAAACTTATTTGAACGCAATCGTATTTTTATTGACCGTACAGTTAATGTGGGACCTATTTCTGCAGAAAGTGCAATGGCCTATGGATTTACGGGTCCAAACCTTCGTGCTGCTGGAGTAGATTATGATGTAAGAGTAGCACAACCGTATTCTTCTTATGAAGATTTTGAATTTATTGTTCCGGTAGGAAAATCAGGTGATACTTATGACCGTTTCTGTGTGCGTAATGCCGAAGTTTGGGAAAGTTTAAGCATCATTCGTCAAGCGTTAGCTAAACTACCAGAAGGTCCTTATCATGCCGATGTTCCTGAATATTATTTGCCTCCAAAAGAAGATGTTTATACTACTATGGAAAGCTTAATTTATCACTTTAAAATTGTGATGGGTGAAGTGCCAATTCCTGTGGCAGAAATTTACCATCCGGTTGAAGGAGGAAACGGAGAATTAGGATTCTATTTAGTAACCGATGGGAGTAGAACGCCCTATCGTTTGCATTTTAGAAGACCTTGCTTCATTTATTATCAAGCTTATCCAGAAATGATTAAAGGAGCATTGTTATCGGATGCCATTGTAATACTATCAAGTTTAAATGTAATTGCAGGAGAATTAGACGCATAAATTATGGAAAGAACGCAATACAAACAAGAAATAAATATGACAGAAGCATTGATGAGTCGTATCAATGAATTAATCAGTCATTATCCAGAAGATAAAAGAAAATCAGCTTTACTTCCTGTACTTCATGAAGTGCAAGATGCACACGATAACTGGTTAAGTTTCGAACTTCAAGATAAAGTTGCCGAAATTTTACACATTAAACCCGTTGAAGTATATGAAGTAGTTTCTTTTTATACGATGTTCAATCAAAAACCTATTGCAAAATATATGTTCGAATTTTGCCGAACAGCTTGTTGTGCAACAAGAGGTGTAGAAGATTTAATGGAATATGCATGTGAAAAAATTGGGGCTAACTTAGGTGATATTTCTTCGGACGGAATGTTTCAAGTAGTTGGTGTAGAATGTTTAGGAGCTTGTGGCTATGCGCCAATGCTTCAATTAGGTGATTTTTACCACGAAAAACTTACTGAAGAAACGTTTGACCAATTGATAGAAGATTGTAAATCTGGAAAAATAACATTACACGATAAATAGTGCCATGGGAAAAAAAATATTATTAGAAAAAATAAATATTCCAGGTATCAAAACCTATGAAGTTTACCGTCAAAATGGTGGTTATGCTTCAGTGGAAAAAGCGTTAAAAACAATGACTCCTGATGAAGTTACTGAAGAAGTAAAAACTTCGGGTATGCGAGGACGTGGTGGTGCAGGATTCCCTATGGGAATGAAATGGAGTTTTATCGATAAAAAATCGGGAAAACCACGCCATTTAGTTTGTAATGCCGACGAGTCTGAACCAGGTACTTTCAAAGATCGCTATTTAATGGAGCACATTCCTCACCTATTAATAGAAGGAATGATTACCTCTAGTTTTGCGTTGGGAGCTAACTTATCTTACATCTATATTCGTGGAGAATATATGTGGGTATACAAAATATTAGAAAGAGCCATCAACGAAGCCAAAGCGGCAGGATGGTTAGGAAAAAATATTATGGGTTCGGGTTTCGATTTAGATTTATATGTTCATGTTGGAGCTGGAGCTTATATCTGTGGAGAAGAAACAGCCCTTATCGAATCGCTTGAAGGAAAAAGAGGTAATCCTCGTATTAAACCGCCTTTCCCGGCAATTAGCGGTTTATGGCAAAATCCTACCGTAGTAAACAATGTAGAATCAATTGCAGCTGTGCCATGGATTGTAATGAATTCGGGAGCAGAATATGCTAAAATAGGAATAGAACGTTCAACAGGAACTAAGTTAATTTCGGCTTCAGGGCACATTAAAAACCCGGGTGTATATGAAATTGAATTGGGTGTTTCCGTTGAAGAATTTATCAATTCGGATGAATATTGTGGCGGAATGATAGACGATCGACCATTAAAAGCATTAGTTCCTGGAGGATCATCTGTGCCGATTTTACCCGCGCATTTGATCTACAAAACAGCCGCTGGAACTGATCGTTTAATGACTTATGAATCGTTATCGGATGGTGGTTTTGCAACAGGATCAATGTTAGGTTCGGGCGGATTTATTGTTTATAACGATACCACTTGTATTGTTAGAAACACTTGGAATTTCTCTCGTTTTTATCATCATGAATCGTGTGGCCAATGTACGCCATGTCGTGAAGGAACAGGTTGGTTAGAAAAAGTATTACACCGCATTGAAAACGGTCACGGACGTGAAGAAGATATCGAATTATTATGGAGTATTCAATCTAAAATTGAAGGAAACACCATCTGCCCATTAGGAGATGCTGCTTCTTGGCCAGTAGCCGCGGCTATTCGTCACTTTAGAGAAGAATTTGAATACCACGTAAGATTCCCAGAAAAAGTAAAAAATAGAAACCACTTTGTTGCAGAACCTTTTGTTAAGTCAAAAGATGTAATGTCGTAAAGTCATAAAGACAGCAGAATGGGAAAATTTAATTCATTTGAAGAAATTAATTCTTGGCAAAAAGCAAGAATATTTAACAAAAGAATTTATGAGATAACAGATAATCAAAATTTTAAAAAAGATTTTGATTTGGTAAGACAAATAAGAAGAGCATCAATTTCAATATCATCTAATATAGCTGAAGGTTTTGAAAGAAATACGGATAAAGAATTTGTTTATTTTTTATATATAGCAAAGGCATCGGCAGGAGAAGTAAGATCCCAAATGTTCTTAGCTTTTGATTTGAATTATATTACAAAAACAGAATTTGAAGAATTATTTTTAGAGATTTCGGAGATTTCAAAATTAATTAGCGGATTTATAAAATATTTACAAAAGTAGTCTAAAGTTGTAAAGTCCAAAGTCATAAAGTCGAACACATCGGCATTAAGACATTCGATTTTAAGACCTTAAGACCTTAAGACTAAAAAAATGAAAGTAACAATAGACGGTCAAAGTGTATAAGTAGAACCAG
>CAMDQL010000067.1 GCA_945905915.1 Flavobacterium psychrophilum | reverse complement strand
TGCATTTATTCCTACACGTCAATTAGAAAAAGAAGACGGTAAAAAATTGAAAAAAGGAGATACTGCTGACTTTAAAGTAATTGAATTCAACAAAGAATTCAAAAGAGTAGTAGCTTCTCACACAGCTACCTTCAGAGAAGAAGAAGAGAAAATCGCTAAGACAGTAACTGAAAATGCTTCAGCTCCTGCTCAAGTTTCTACATTAGGAGACAACAACGATATTCTTGCTGAATTAAAAGCTAAAATGGAAAAAGGAGGTAAATAATCTCTTAATTTCTAAATATTTTAAATCCCGAAAGAAATTTCGGGTTTTTTTATTGTATAATATATTTGTTTATCGTAATATTGAAATATAATAATTTAAAAAAATATGGGCGCATCAAAATCGGAATCATTTTCAGTAGAACAAAACGAGATTGCAAACTTATTCAAAGCTTTGTCACATCCTGCTAGAATTGCAATTGTAGATTATTTACTTTCGGTAGACTCTTGTATTTGTGGTGATATCGTAAACGAATTACCTTTAGCACAACCCACCATTTCGCAACACTTAAAGGAATTAAAAAATGCTAATATCATCAAAGGAACTATCGAAGGTACTGCCATTTGCTATTGCATAAATCCAGATACGATTGATAAAATAGAAAATCATTTTAGCACAATTGGTCATAAATTAAAGAATAAATGTTGTTGAATTTAATCTAAACGAATCTAAACAAATCTAAATAATCATAAAAACGTTTTGAACTTTGTGCTTTCTTAGTGTCTTTGTGGTTAAAAATATATAATATGTTTGATAATTTATCAAAAACCATCGAAACCATTAAAAAGATTTCCGTTCCAAATGAACGTAAAGCAATCTTATCGCCTTTAGTGGATTACATTCAAAATAAAGTCGATGCTAACGAAGAAATTCGATTGAACTTCATTTGTACGCACAATTCCAGGAGAAGTCATTTGTCGCAAATTTGGGCACAAGCAATGGCGTTTCATTTCGGAATTAAAAATGTTTTTTGCTATTCTGGTGGAACGGAAGCGACAGCCCTGTTTCCAAAAGTAGCCGAAACCTTAACCCATCAAGGTTTTCAAATTGAAAAAGTAAGTCAAGAACAAAATCCGGTTTATGCCGTGAAATTTGATGGTAACGAACATCCGATTATTGGTTTTTCTAAAACGTATTTCAACGATTTTAATCCTAAAAGTAATTTTGCAGCCATCATGACGTGTAGTAATGCCGACGAAGGTTGTCCGATGGTTTTTGGTGCGGAAGCGCGTTTTCCCATTAAATACGACGACCCAAAAGCTTTTGATGGTACTGAAGTAATGAACGAAAAATATGCCGAACGCAGTTTGCAAATTGCTTCCGAAATGCATTATGTATTTTCCAAAATTAAATAAATATGAAAAAACGATTAGGATTTTTAGACCGATTTTTAACGCTTTGGATTTTCTTAGCGATGTTGATAGGAGTTGGAATAGGGTATTTTATTCCCAATTCAGCCGAATTTATCAATTCTTTTTCTTCGGGAACTACAAATATTCCGTTGGCTATTGGCTTGATTTTAATGATGTATCCGCCGTTGACCAAAATTGATTTTTCAAAAGTGCCTCAAATGTTTGAAAAGCCCAAGTTGTTATCGGCTTCGTTTTTCATCACTTGGATTATTGGCCCGTTTTTGATGTTTTTATTGGCGACGTTCTTTTTAAGAGACGAACCTGAATACATGACGGGTTTAATCATCATCGGTCTAGCGCCTTGCATCGCTATGGTTATTGTTTGGAACGAACTCGCCGAAGGAAACCGGGAATTAACTGCTGGTTTAATCGGAATAAATAGTTTGTTACAAGTATTTTTCTTCAGTTTGTATGCCTATTTTTATTTGGAAATTATGTTACCTTTATTCGGAATAAAAGGGTTGGAATTGAATATTACCATTGCCGAAATCGCAACAACAGTTGGCATTTATCTCGGAATTCCATTTGCATTGGCGGTTGTGAGTCGGTATATGATTAAAAAGTATTTGGGTGATAAATTCTTCAACCAACAATTCATTCCGTTTGTGTCACCCATCACCTTGATTGCTTTGTTGTTCACCATTGTGGTGATGTTCAGTTTGAAAGGGGAGATGATTGTAGATTTACCACTCGATGTATTGAAAATCGCCTTACCATTAATCATTTTTTTTGCTATCATGTTTTTCTTGATGTTTTTTGTAGCGAATAAAATTGGCGCCAATTATAAAGATGCAGTGGCTTTGTCGTTTACGGCCTCGGGGAATAATTTTGAATTGGCCATTGCGGTTTCGATAGGTGTTTTTGGCATCAATAGCGGACAAGCTTTTGCAGGTGTCATAGGTCCATTAGTAGAAGTACCGGCTTTGATAATTTTAGTTAATGTAGCGTTTTGGTTAAAAAATAAATATTATAAATAAACGCTCAATTTTTTGAAGTAGATAGCGCGGATTTAAAATCCGTGCCCGCAATTAAAATGAAATCAAATTTATAAAATTACAACTTTATCATTTTTTACATCTGCATGTTTTTTATGCTCTTTGTGCGCACGGATTTTAAATCCGCGCTATCGAGTATCAAACTTATAAAATAACAACTTAATCATTTTCTAAAGCTGTATTATTTTTTGCGCCTGCATGTTTTTTTATACTCTTTGTGCGCACAAATTATAAATCCGCGCTATCGTGGTTCTTTTTTGCTAAAATTTTCAAAAAAAATAGTTCCGTAGCCCAGCTATGCAAAGATTTTTTCTGAAAATTTTTTCTAAAAAATAACTTCGCATCTTTAGACTATTTTATATGTCCATTTGGTATTATTTTTTGAATTTGAGTTAAATTATAATTGGTATTAACGCAAAATGATTTTAGGGAAAGAGTAAAAAAAATAATACCATCAAAAAATTGATGGTATTATTAAAATAAATTAGTGAAGTATTATTTCAAATCATAACGATCTAAATTCATCACTTTTACCCATGTTTTTACAAAATCATGAACAAATTTTTCTTTATTGTCGTCTTGTGCATATACTTCGGCATAGGCTCTTAAAATAGAGTTTGAACCAAAAATCAAATCTACTCTAGTGGCAGTCCATTTTGTAGCCCCCGATTTTTTGTCAACAATATTGTATAAATTGTCGCCAACTGGTTTCCAACTGTAATTCATATCGGTTAGATTCACAAAGAAATCATTGCTCAAAACACCTTCGTTATTTGTAAATACACCGTGTTTTGTTCCGTTGAAGTTGGTGCCTAATACGCGCATTCCTCCAATTAAAACCGTCATTTCTGATGCAGTTAATCCTAATAATTGTGCTTTGTCTAGCATTAATTCTTCAGGTTGTACCACATATTTAGCTTTCATAAAGTTTCTAAAGGCATCATTTGTAGGTTCTAATACTTCAAATGATGCTGCATCTGTCATTTCTTGAGTAGCATCGCCTCTTCCTGCATGGAATGGAACAGTTACGTTAAATCCACCTTCTTGAGCTGCTTTTTCAACTGCTGCACTTCCGCCTAAAACAATTAAATCGGCTAAACTAACTTTTTTGCTTAAACCAGCTTGAATTTCGGTAAGTTTATTCAATACTTTTTGAAGTCTTTCTGGTTCGTTTGCAACCCAATTTTTTTGTGGTTCTAAGCTAATTCTAGCTCCGTTTGCCCCACCTCTAAAATCTGAACCTCTAAATGTTCTTGCACTGTCCCAAGCCGTGTTGATGAGTTCAGCTCTGGTTAATCCGCAATTTAATAATTTAGCTTTTAAATCTTCTGTTTCAGCATCAGATAGAGAATAAGCTACTTTTGGAACAGGGTCTTGCCAAATTAATTCTTCAGCAGGAGCATCTGCACCTAAATATCTTTCTTTTGGACCTAAATCTCTGTGGGTTAATTTAAACCAAGCTCTTGCAAAAACATCAGAAAAATAAGCTGGATCTTTATGAAAACGTTCCGAAATTTCTCTATAAGCAGGGTCCATTTTCATTGCCATATCGGCATCGGTCATAATTGGATTTCTTCTTACCGAAGGGTTGTGAGCGTCAACAGGCATGTCTTCTTCTTTGATATTTATTGGTTCCCATTGCCAAGCTCCAGCAGGACTTTTCTTCAATTCCCAATCATATTTTAATAACAAATCGAAGTATTCATTATCCCATCGTGTAGGGTTTGTAGTCCAAGCACCTTCAATACCACTGGTTACTGTATCTCCTGCATTTCCATTTCCTTTAGGGTTTTTCCAGCCAAAGCCTTGTTCTTCAATTTCTCCAGCTTCTGGCTCTCTTCCTAATACTGATGCATCTCCATTTCCGTGTGCTTTTCCTACGGTATGTCCTCCTGCGGTTAATGCAACAGTTTCTTCATCGTTCATTGCCATTCTTTCAAATGTTATACGAACGTCGTGTGCTGTTTTTAAAGGGTCTGGTTTTCCATCAACGCCTTCTGGGTTTACATAGATTAATCCCATCATCACGGCCGCAAGGGGATTTTCTAGGTTTCTTTCACCAGAATATCTTGTTCCTTCGCCACCCGATGCTGCTAACCATTCTTTTTCTGCTCCCCAATAGATGTCTTTTTCAGGATGCCAAATGTCTTCACGACCTCCTGCAAATCCAAACGTTTTTAATCCCATTGATTCATAAGCCATATTTCCAGCTAGAATCATTAAATCTGCCCAAGAAATTTTGTTACCATATTTCTTTTTAATAGGCCATAATAATCTTCTCGCTTTGTCTAAATTTCCGTTATCTGGCCAACTGTTTATTGGTGCAAAACGTTGATTTCCTGTTCCAGAACCACCACGACCGTCAGCAATTCTATATGTTCCAGCGGAATGCCATGCCATACGAATAAATAATCCGCCATAGTGACCCCAATCTGCTGGCCACCAATCTTGACTATCGGTCATAAGGTTTTTTAGATCCGATTTTAGTGCTTCCAAATCTAGTTTTTTAAATTCTTCGGCATAATTAAAAGCTGCACCAAGCGGATTAGTTTTTGTATCATGTTGATGAAGAATGTCTAAGTTTAGTGATTTTGGCCACCAATCTTGGTTTTTTACACCATCGCTCAAACCTTTTTGGTTTTGATGAAATGGACATTTGCTAATGTCGTTTGAATTTTCCATTATTATATTTAGAATTTTAAATTTATATTCTGTATTCGCATTAATTTATCAAAAATACGAATAAAAAAACCACAACTATAGTTAAGTCATGGTTAATTTTTATTTGAATATAGATTTTGTTTATAGAACAGGAATGCAATTTTTCTTTGTACTAATTAATAAAATCCTATATTTGTTTTTCATAAATTTTTCACACTAATACCCAATTAAATATGAATTTTTCAAATTTATTCAGAAGAAAAACAGTTGAAGATATTTTAAAACAAGTAGCTAAAAATGAAGCCGATGGACATCATTCGCTTGGAAAACATTTGACGGCTAGAGATTTAACTGCTTTTGGTATTGCGGCAATTATTGGTGCTGGAATTTTTAGTACGATTGGAAAAGCGAGTGCTGATGGTGGTCCTGCGGTTATTTTCTTATTCATCTTTACTGCTATTGCGTGTAGTTTTGCTGCTTTTGCTTATGCCGAATTTGCTTCTATGGTGCCGGTTTCAGGTAGTGCGTATACCTATTCGTATGTCGCTTTTGGTGAAATCATTGCTTGGATAATTGGCTGGGCTTTAATTATGGAATATGCCATTGGAAATATAACCGTTGCCATTTCGTGGAGCGATTACTTTACGGGCTTACTCGAAAGTGGCGGCTTGCATTTGCCCCAATGGATTCAAATGGATTATTTAACAGCATCTAAAGGTTTTGAAGAAGCTACGGCTTTAATGAATGGAGGCAAATCGTTTGAAAATTTATCCGAATCGTTACAATCGGCTTATACGGCTTGGACAACTTCGCCTACAATTGGTGGTTTTCATTTGGTGGCTGATTTACCAGCTTTATTGATCATTGTAATCATTACCTGGTTAGTATATCGCGGCATGAAAGAATCAAGAAACGCCAGTAACTTAATGGTCGTGGTTAAATTGTGTATCATTTTGTTAGTTATCGCTGTAGGAATATTTTATGTAGATACGGCCAATTGGGATCCGTTTGCACCAAATGGAGTAGGTGGAATATTAAAAGGAGTGTCGGCGGTTTTCTTTGCGTATATAGGTTTTGACGCTATATCTACTACTGCTGAAGAATGTAAAGACCCACAGCGCGATTTGCCCAAAGGAATGATGTGGGCACTTATAATTTGTACGATTCTATATGTGGTTATAGCTTTAGTACTTACAGGTATGGTCAATTATGCCGATTTAAATGTGGGCGATCCATTAGCATTTGTATTTGAAAAACTCGATTTAAAATGGATGTCGGGAATCATTGCAGTGAGTGCTGTGGTTGCTATGGCAAGTGTATTATTGGTGTTTCAAATGGGACAACCACGTATTTGGATGAGCATGAGCCGTGATGGTTTATTGCCTAAACGTTTTTCAAAAGTGCATCCAAAATATAAAACACCTTCTTTTGCAACTATTGTAACTGGTTTTGTAGTGGCAGTTCCAGCTTTGTTTCTAAATTTAACTATGGTTACCGATTTATGTAGTATTGGAACCTTATTTGCCTTTGTATTAGTATGTGCAGGAGTTTTGGTATTGCAAAATAAAACCGATATTCCTCGTGGAAAATTCAAAACGCCTTATCTAAATTCAAAATATGTTTTTCCATTGCTTTTAGTAATTGGAGTTTCGATTGCTTTATCAGTAAATAAGTCGGCTACAATGGACTTTATTACCAATGAAAAACAAATTAATGAAGCCAGCACGATAGTAACTTCACTTGAAGAATCACAAACAAAAGCAGTTGTAGCTTACTTGCAAGAGAAAGGTTTTGTAAAAGATACTAACGCCGATTTAGAAGAAGTGTTGAGTGCAATATCGCAAGATGAAGCAAGGTATAAAAATGTTATTGATGCAATGCCAATCGATGATAGCTTAAAATATGAAAGTGGTTTTGCCCTTTTCAAACACAAAATTCCTATGTGGATTTTCTTAATTTCATTAGTGTTTTTTGCCGTATGGTCTTGGCGACAAAATTTATCCTTAATTCCGTTGCTTGGTTTGGTAAGTTGTTTATACATGATGGCCGAATTAAGTGTGTGGAATTGGATTTACTTCACCATTTGGTTACTCATCGGATTAATTATCTATTTTAGTTTTAGCCGAAAAAATAGTAAGCTGAATTTGGAAAACAAATAAAATAAAAAAGCCCTCAAATTAGTACTTGAGGGCTTTTTTTGTTAGATATGTTTTAAACGATGTGTAATTCTTTCATGCATTCGCGCATCATTTGATAGGTGCGTTCAATATCATTATCAAGTCCAATTGAGAAACGAATCAAACCATCGGTTAAACCCATTTCGGCTTGTTCTTCTAATGGAATTTCAGAAGAAGTAGATGTTCCGGGCGCACTAAATAAGGTTTTATAAAATCCTAAACTAACCGCTAAATATCCTAAATTACGTTCTTGCATCAATTCCATCAAGGCATTGGCTTTATCTAAAGTGCCAACATCAATAGTCATCATGCCGCCAAAACCATATTCTGGGTTAATCATCGATTTATAAATGGTATGACTTGGGTGACTCGCTAATCCTGGATACACTGTTTTTATGCCGTCTGCTTCAAATTTGTTAGCTAAATACATTGCGTTATAGCTGTGTTGTTTTATTCTAATATGCAATGTTCTCATGTTTTTCATTACCGAAGCCGAACGTAAACTATCCATCGTTGGACCTAATAACATACTTGCTCCATCATTTACATTTTTTAAACTGTTGATGAAGTCTTGTGACGCACAAACCACACCTCCCACAGTATCACTACTTCCGTTGATGTATTTAGTTAACGAATGAATCACAATATCAGCACCTAATTTTGCAGGCGCCACTGATAAAGGTGAAAAGGTATTGTCAACCACTAATTTTAAATGATGTTTTTTAGCAATCTTTGCCAAAGAAGCAATATCAGCAACTTCTAACAACGGATTACTTACGGTTTCACAATATAATACTTTTGTATTGGGTGTAATTGCAGCTTCTACAAGGTCTAATTTTGTAATGTCAACAAATGTAGTTTTGATGCCCATTCTTGGAACAAAATTCTTCAAAAACGCATACGTTCCGCCATAAATGGTGCGACTTGAAACAATATGATCACCATTGCCACATAATTGTAATAAAGTAGGCGTAATGGCGCCCATTCCTGAGGCAGCTACATTTGCAGATTCGGTGCCTTCCATTGCTGCTAATGCTTTGTCTAAGTATAAATTACTCGGCGATGAATGTCTAGAATACAAATAACAACCCTCTGCATTTCCTTCAAAAGTGTCAAACATTGTTTTGGCTGAAAGAAAAGTATAAGTAGAACTATCAGATATTGAAGGGTTTACGCCGCCAAATTCGCCAAAATATTGTAAATCTTGAATTCTGTCCGCGGGATTGAATTTTTCCATAACTTTGAGGTTTAGTTTTTGAATAAATTTCAAATTTCTAAAAACATAATTATATTTTCAATAGATTTCATTAAAATTAGTTTTTTATTCATTAAATTTTTAATTTTGTAGTTTATAAAACTATAATATCCCAATATTTAACCCAAAAACAATAATTTTTAATCTAAAATTTTTCCCTATGGACGCAATTGACAAAAAACTTTTAGGATTACTTCAAGAAGACACCAAAAAAACGACGAAAGAATTATCTTTGATTTTAAATCTTTCGGTGACAGCGGTTTATGAACGAATAAAAAAATTGGAACGTGAAGGAATTATTCGGAATTATGTTGCCCTTTTGAATAGAAATAAAATTGAAAAGGCTTTTGTGGTTTTTTGTCATATAAAGTTAATTCAGCACACAAAAGATGTTATACATACTTTTGAGAATGAGGTGGTTCGATTAGATGAAGTTTCAGAGTGTTTTCATGTGAGTGGTGATTATGATTATATATTGAAGGTAAGTGTTAAAGACATGGAAGAATATCGCGAATTTATGGTAACTAAACTTACAGGATTGCAACACATAGGTAGTACGCACAGTTCGTTTATGATAGGTGAAGTAAAAAATACTACTGCCTTTGTTTTATAAAAAACTATAATAATTTACCAATTTATCTATAACTATTTAATTCAAAAAGCGTTACTTTTGTATCCGAACTTAAGTTAAACAACAAACTTTATATAATATCATGAGTCAATTTGATGTAACCATTATAGGTTCTGGACCTGGAGGGTATGTTTCAGCTATTCGCTGTGCCCAATTAGGATTTAAAACTGCAATCATTGAAAAATATGCAACGCTTGGCGGAACGTGTTTAAATGTAGGATGTATTCCTTCAAAAGCATTGTTAGCTTCTTCGCATCATTATGAAGAATTACAACACTTTGCCGATCACGGAATTGAAGTTTCGGGAGAAGTAAAAGTGAATTTAGAGAAAATGATTGCTCGTAAACAAGCGGTTGTGGATCAAACTTCGGGTGGGGTTAAATTCTT